>JAYUYE010000183.1:0-5181 GCA_043752985.1 Myxococcales bacterium | reverse complement strand
TCACCACGATCGCGCTGGTCGCGCCGTTCCACGGCCAGTCGGGCTCGTCGGGCTGCGCCTGCCAGACCTCGGGCGTTCCGTCCGCGGGCGGCATCGCGCTGGTGCTGTTCGTCGGTCTGATGATGTTCGGTCGCCGGGGCCGCGCTCGCAAGGTCGTCGTCATGATGCGCCGCGCACGCCTTGGCCGGTTCGCCACCACGGTCGGCCTCTGGCTCGGCGCTTCGATCGTCATCTCGATGACGCCGGGCTGCAGCTGCGGTGATCCGGCCGAGAAGTCGTGCGAGGTCGCGGCGGACTGCGGTCCCGACTTCTGCGCGGAAGGCGAGCTGGCCTACTGCATCGACAACACCTGCGTGTGCTCCGACGATATCCCGCCGGGCAAAATTGGACCGTACTCGGATGTCGCTGCCGGCAAGGACGGCTCGATCTGGGTTTCGGCCTACGCGCAGTCGCACGGCGACCTCGTCGTTGCGCGCGCCGAGCCCGGCCGGATCCCCGTCGAGACCTGGGAGTGGGTCGATGGGATCCCCGAGGGTCCGGTGACGATTCCCGACTCCAAGATCCGCGGCGGCATCGAGGCCTCCGGTGAGGACGTCGGCATGTACACGAGCATCGCGGTCGGCAACGACGGCTCGCCGATGGTGACCTACTTCGATCGCGACACGAGCTCGCTCAAGTTCGCGCAGAAGGTGGGCGGCGTCTGGCAGAAGCACACGATCTCGAAGGGCACCGGCAAGGCGCTCGGCGAGCAGGGCGAGCTGATCGGCATGTACTCGTCACTGTCGCTGCGCAGCGATGACGGCCGCCCCGGCGTCGCGTATCTCGTCCATGTCCGCGATGCGACGAACGGCGCCCGCGCGCAGGTTCGCTACGCCTCGGCGCAGACCGCAACGCCGACGTCAGCCGCAGACTGGCAGTTCTGGATCGTCGACTCGGCTCCGCTGCCGCCTCCCGACCCGAACAACCCGAACATCTATCCGCTGCCCGAGGGTCTCGGCCTGTTCGTCGACTCGACGCGCATGCCGAACCAGGCGCCCGTCGTCGTCTACTACGATCGCTCGAACGGCGACCTCAAGCTCGCCAAGTTCAACGTGCAGTCGGGACAGTTCGGCGCGTCCGTTCGGCTCGATGGCGCGAACGTCGATGCGGGCTGGTCGCCGTCGGTCGCGGTCGACGCGATGGGCGTGGTCCACGTCGCCTACGTCGGCTCGACGCAGGACGACCTCAAGTACATCACCGACAAGGCCGGCGCGATGCCGCAGATCGTGGACAACGGCTACCGGCTCGTCGGTCAGACCGTCGATGGCCTGCCCAAGCCGGAGTTCCACTTCGTCGGCGATGACGCGTCGCTCGTGCTCGCCAATGGCACGTTCCCGATGATCGCGTATCAGGACGCGACGACCCAGGAGCTCCTGCTCGCGACGAAGCAGGCCGATGGCAGCTGGACGCGCATCACGGTCGCCGGCGGCGGCGATCCGTGGCCGGGCGGCTACGGCTTCTTCGCCGCGGGAAGCCTGAGCTCGTCCAACCTCGTGATGTCGACCTGGGTGATCAACCAGCCCAGCACCGGCCCGTTCGACAACAACTGGGTCGAGGTGTTCACGCGCCCGACCGGCATCCAGTAGCCGCGGTCAGGACGCGCGGTGCCGGTTCCGGCCGCCGCGCTTCGCCTCGTACAGTGACGCATCGGCACGCTCGATCAGCTGGAGCGCGCCGGCGTCGTCCTTCGCCATCTCCGTCGCCGAGCCCAAGCTGATCGTCACGTGCGGAGCCACGTCGGACGAGGCGTGCGGTAGCTCGAGCCGATGAATGGCTTCGAGCAGCGACTCGGCGACGGTCTCGACACCCGCCTTGTCCGTTCCCGGCAGCAGCACGACGAACTCCTCGCCGCCGTAGCGCGCGACCAGGTCTGCCGGGCGCTTGACCGCGGAGGCCAGCGCAGTCGCGACCTTGCGCAGGCAGTCGTCCCCTTGCAGGTGTCCGTACGAGTCGTTGTAGCGCTTGAAAAAGTCCACATCGATCAGGACCAGGCCGAGCGCGGACCCCTCGCGGCGGCTCCGCCTCCATTCGAGCTGGAGCGCCTCGTCAAACCGGCGGCGGTTCGCGATCCCGGTGAGTCCATCGATCGCGCTCAGTCGCTCGAGCACGGCGTTCTTGACCTCGAGCTCCTGGCGCGCTGCCTCGAGCGCCCGGAACGCGGCGTCGCGCTCGCGCTGTGCGAGGAAGCTTCGCGAGTGCGCCCGGATCCGCGCGATCAGCTCGATTCGGTCGGGAAGCTTCACCAGATAGTCACTGGTGCCTCGCGCGAACGCTTCACTCTTGTCCTTCGGATCATCCTTCGACGACAGCACGATGATCGGGATCTGCGAGGTCACGGGATGCTCGCGATAACGCTGCAACATCTCGAACCCCGAGACATCGGGCATGACGAGATCCTGGAGAATCGTCGTCGGCGAAATCGACTCCGCCATTGCGATTGCCGCGCCCGCGGTGTCGCAGTAGTGCAGCTCGATGTCGGCTTCGCTTGCCAGCATCTTTCGCAAGGCGGCGGCGACGATGGGCTGGTCGTCGACGAGAAGTACAACTGGACCCGACGAAACCATGCGTCTAGCAAATAGCTCGGCGAGCGCCGGGTCAAGTACACTCGGCGCAGAGTTCGGAGGGTGTCGTGATTCGGTTCAAAAATCTCAGTCTGGCCGCCAAGCTGTTCGCGCTCGTCGCGGTCTGTCTCGTTGCTTTCGCCGCCTTCGCGCTGGTCACCTGGCGCACGGTCGACCGCGTTCAGGTCAACGGTCCGGTCTACCACCAGATCGTTCAAACCAAGGACATCGTCGCGGACGTCCTGCCACCACCCAAGTACATCATCGAGTCGTACCTGATCGTCCTGCAGCTCACCGAGACGCAGAACCCGGATGAGATCCGGCAGTTGCGGGCGCGGACCCAGACGCTGCGTGCCGAGTACGACCGCCAGCAGGCTCACTGGGAGCGCAACCTCGCACCGGGTCAGCTCAGGACGGACCTGCTCGAGACCTCGCACCGACCGGCGCTCGAATTCTTCGAGGTCCGAGACCGCGAGTTTTTTCCCCTGCTGGATACCGATCGTGCAAAGGCCAAGGAGCTCGCGAACGGCCGCCTCAAGCAGCTGTACAACGCGCACCGCGATGGGGTCGACAAGGTCGTGATCCGCGCGACCGAGGAGGGCGCCGCCGCCGAGCAGGATGCACGCGATACGGTCGGCAAGAGCGGCCTGCTCCTCCTCTTGCTCGGGACCTTCGTGGCCCTCGTCGTCGTGTTCATCGGCCTCCTCACGACCCGGATCGCGCGGTCGCTCATTCGCCGGATCTCGCTCGCTGCCGACGCCGCCACGACCGTCGCCTCCGGTGATCTCACCATCTCCGTGCCCACCGACGAGACCGACGAGACGGGGCACCTTCTCATCGCGATCGCCACGATGACCCACAGCCTCAATTCGCTCGTGATCCGCGTCAAGAAGGCATCGATCGAGCTGATGTCGACGGCCACCCAGTTCGCCGCGACCAGCAAGCAGCAGGAGGCCACGGTCAGCAGCTTCGGTGCGTCGACCAACGAGATCGCCGCCGCGGTACGCGAGATCTCGGCGACGAGTCAGGAGCTGCTCGGCACGATGGAGGGCGTCAGCAAGGTCGCCGGCGAGACCGCCGGACTCGCGGAGAACGGGCGCATCGCTGTCGGCACGATGGACACGACCATGCGGCAGCTCGCGAAGTCGACGGTATCGATCTCGTCGAAGCTCGCCGCGATCCGCGAGAAAGCAGCTGACATCAACGTGGTCGTCACCACGATCACCAAGGTCGCCGACCAGACGAACTTGCTCTCCGTCAATGCGGCGATCGAGGCAGAGAAGGCCGGCGAATACGGGCTCGGCTTCATCGTCCTCGCGCGCGAGATCCGGCGCCTCGCGGATCAGACCGCGGTCGCGACTCTCGACATCGCCGAGATCGTGAAGCAGATGCAGGGCGCAGTCTCGACGGGCGTGATGGAGATGGACAAGTTCACCGAGGAGGTCCGCCGGGGCGTCGGCACCGTCGAGTCCGTCGGCTCGCAGCTCGGGCAGATCATCTCGCAGGTCCAGAGCCTGAACGGGAGCTTCGAGCAAGTTGCCGGTGCCATGCGGACGCAGACCCAGGGCGCCGGTCAGATCAACGACGCGATGGTCCAGCTGACGCATGGTGCGCGCCAGACCACGACGTCCCTCAAGGAGTTCGACAACGCCACCGCGCATCTCCGCAACGCGGTGAGCGATCTCAAGCAAGAGATCTCGCACTTCAAGGTGCAGAGTTGACGATCGGGTGCTCGCGCTCTCCTTCCACATAGGCGTCGATCGGTTCGCCCTGCCGTGCGCCGACATCGTGGAGGTCGTGCCACGCATCCTCCTGCGTGCGGTACCGCGCGCACCCGTCTCGGTCGCCGGCACGTTCACGTATCGCGGGGCGATCGTCCCGGTGGTCGATCTGTGCATGCTCGTGACCGAGAAAGCGTGCCCGCTCCGGCTGTCGAGTCGGATCATCGTGGTGCGGTTCTCCACGTCGGCGGGCACGGAGCGTCTCCTCGGCCTGCTTGCCGAGCGCGTGGTCGAGACCATCACGCTCGATCGCAAGACGTCGGCGCCGACGGGGATCCACGTCCCCGATGCTCCCTACCTCGGTGACGTCTACGTCGAGAGTGGCGCACCGGTTCAGCTGCTCGCGATCGGGCCACTGCTCCAGGGTCCACTCCGCAGCCTGCTCCTCGGCGATGGAGCCACCGCGTGAGCGCCGAGCAGATCATTCAGGATCTCCTGACAAAGCACCTCGGGCTCGAGATCAAGTCGGTGGGAAGTCGCTCGATCCTCGCGGCGACCACCGCGCGCGCGTCGGAGCGCCGGTGTGATCTCGATGCGTACGCCATGCTCGTTTGCTCGGACCCGCGTGAGCTCGCCGCGCTCGTCGACGAGGTCATCGTTCCGGAGAGCTGGTTCATGCGGGACCGCATTCCGTTCACGCACCTCGCGGAGCATGCGCGGTCGGTGCTGCGGTCGCGCCCCGGTACATTTCGGGTGCTCAGCGCGCCGTGCTCGACGGGGGAGGAGCCCTACTCGGTGGCAATGGCGCTGCTCGACGCCGGCATTCCGCGCAGGCAGATCGCGGTCGACGGAATCGACGT
>JAYUYE010000182.1:0-12027 GCA_043752985.1 Myxococcales bacterium | reverse complement strand
ACACCGCGGGCTCGGCGCGCCGTGTCGCCGAGGGAACGGATCGCACCGTCGCCGCGATCGCGAGTGCTGCCGCCGCACAGCGCTATGGGCTCGCGATCGTCGCGCACGGGATCCAGTCCGCCGTCGGGAACGCGACCCGGTTCGTCGAGATCGCGCTGCGCTCGGCTCCGGTCGTCGAGGGAGCGACCGTCAAGACCTCGCTCGTGCTGGCTCTGGCCGATCGTCCCGGCGCGCTCGGGGAGATCTTGATGCGGTTTGCCGCGCGCGGCCTGTCGCTGACGAAGATCGAGTCCCGCCCGATTCCCGACGCGCCCTTCACCTATCGGTTCTACGCCGACGTGCTCGGTCACGCGGCGAGCGAGCCGTTTCACGCTGCGCTCGATGACATCAAGCCATTGACGACCGAGCTCCGCGTGCTCGGGACGTACCCGGTCGCCGAGTAAACGCGGTAAGGGAAGACCATGCGCGCCGTCCGGATCCACGAGCTCACCGGTCCCTCGGCTCTTCGTCTCGACGACGTTCCCGATCTAGCCGCGGCCGCGGGGCAGGTCGTGATCGACGTCAAGGCGGCGGGCGTCAACTTCCCCGACATCCTGATCACGCACGGCAAGTATCAGTTCAAGCCAACGCCTCCGTTCTCGCCGGGTGGTGAGGTGGCCGGCGTCGTGCGTGCGATCGGCGCGGGCGTCACCAGCATCGCCGTCGGCGATCGCGTCGCCGCGACCACGCTCTACGGCGGTTACGCCGAGCAGCTGTCGGTTCCCGAGCTCGCGGTCGTCAAGCTCCCCGATGCCGTTGGCTTCGAAGTCGGCGCCGCCACGCTTTTGACCTACGCGACAACCCAGCACGCACTCGCCGATCGCGCCGTCCTCAAGTCCGGCGAGACCCTCCTCGTCCTCGGTGCCGCGGGTGGTGTTGGCATCGCCGCCGTGGAGCTCGGTGCACTGATGGGAGCACGCGTGATCGCGGCGGCGTCGACCGACGACAAGCTCGCGTTCTGCCGCGAGCACGGCGCGACCGACGTCATCAACTATACGAGCGGCGACCTCAAGGAGCGGATCAAGGCGCTGACCGGTGGCAACGGTGTCGACGTCGTCTACGACCCGGTCGGTGGTGCACTGACGGAGACCGCGCTGCGCGGGACGGCGTGGCAAGGCCGGTACCTCGTCGTCGGCTTCGCGTCGGGCGACATCCCGAAGATTCCGCTCAACCTCGTGCTCCTCAAGGGCTGCCAGATCATGGGCGTGTTCTGGGGCAGCTTCGCGATGCGCCTGCCTGCGAAGAACCGCGCGCACGCCGAGCAGATCTTCGCGTGGGTCGCCGAGGGCAAGCTCAGGCCGGCGGTCGATGCGGTGTTCCCGTTCGCTCAGGCCGCAGAAGCGCTGAACCGGCTCGAACGCCGTGAAGTAAAGGGAAAGCTCGTTCTCGTCCCGTGAGAGGATAGAGGCGTGCGCGTCGCGCTCTTGTACCTGCTCTTCTCGACCGCCTGCGGCTTCTCGCTGTCGTCCGCAACGCCGGATGGCGGTGATGGCGGCGGCGGTGGAGACGGTGGAGATGCACGCGATGGCGCGCGGGATGCCTGTGTCACGTTCTCCGGGCAGGTCGACACCTGCACCGCGCCAGCCGGAACGGACCTCGTGCTCGATGGCGCCTATGTGTTCGACACCAGCACCGGCGTGCTGACGCGCGACGGTGGCGGCGCGCCGCCGGTGAGCTTCGCCGTGATGACCACGACAACAAATCAGGTCGAGCTCGGCACGCTCGTGGTCGAGAATCTCGTGTTCCGCAACCAAGCGCGGCTGCGCGCGATCGGCACGCGCGGGTTCGCGATCGTCGCCACCGGCGCGATCAGCTTCGAGGGCACCGCGATGATCGAGGTCGGTGGTGGTGGTGCCGGTTCACGCACGACCTGTCCCGCGGGCGCGGGAGCAGGGACCAACGACAACAACGGTGCGGCGGGCGGTGGGGGCGGTGGCTTTGGTGGCGCGGGTGGGCGTGGCGGCAACGGCGACAGTGACAATGGCCAGAGTGCCGGCGGCACCGCCGGAACCGTTCAGCCCGTCCCACTCGGTCCGCTCGGCGGCTGCCCGGGCGCGAGTGGCGGTAACGGAGCAGAGCCGGGCGGTGGTGGCGGACTAGGCGGTGGAACGGTCTACGTGGTCAGTGCCGACGAGATCATTCAGGATGCAGGAGCGAGTATCTCCTCGGGCGGTGGTGGCGGCGCCGGTGGTCGACGCATGACAAGTACTTACGGTGACGCCGGCGGCGGCGGCGGCGGGTCGGGCGGGATGATCCTCGTCGAAGCGCCGCGCGTGCGCGCCGGCATCCTTGCGGCCAACGGCGGCGGTGGCGGCGAAGGTTCGGGGGACGGCAGCGCGGGGAACGGTGGCCAGCGCGGTGCTGCAAGTGGTGGCCGAGCCCTCGGAGGAACGAACAACTCGTCGACCGGTGCTGACGGTGGTCCCGGTGGCGCGGGCACCACCAGCGACGGTGGCGCGCCAACGCAGGTGCTCGCGGGTGGCGGGGGTGGAGGAGGCGGCGGCGTCGGGATCGTCCGCATCGTGTCGCCCGATTCGCAGGTCGTGCTCGCCTCGCCGCCTGCGAGCTAGCGGATCCCGCAGGCGGAGATGCCGCCCTGCAAGCCCTTCTTGAACGCCGCCGAGCGCTGCGCTGCCGAGCCGTGAGTCCAGGTCTCCGGCTGCACACGTCCGGTGGTCTTGCGCTGGATCGTGTCATCGCCGATGGCGGCAGCTGCCGTCAGCGCCTCGTCGACGTCGCCGACCTCGAGGAGGCCGCGCTCTTGCGCGCTCTTGCCCCAGGCGCCGGCGAGACAGTCGGCCTGCAACTCGGTCTCGACCTGGTTGACCTCGCCACGACCGAGCTTGCCGCGGATGTTCTGAACGTGGTGACCGACCTCGTGGGCGATGACATACGCCTGCGCGAAGTCGCCCGGCGCGCCGAACCGGCGGCGCAGATCGTCGTAGAACGTCAGGTCGATGTTCACCTGCTTGTCGAGCGGGCAGTAGAACGGGCCGACCGCAGCGGTCGCGGTGCCGCACGCCGAGTCGACCGACTCGCGGAACAGCGTCAGCCGCGTCGGCTCGTAGCCTTCGAGCTGCTCACCGAACGTCTTCTGGACGTCGTCGAGCACGAAGCCGACGAACGCGGACAGCTCGTCCTGCTGCGCCGGCGGCGCTTGCTTCTGCGTGCTCGCGGGCTGCTGAGATGGCCCACCGCCACCGGCGCACATGCCGAGGCCACCGCCTCCGAACGTGAGTGCGCCGATCACCACGATGCCGATCAGGATGCCCTTCCAGCCGAACCGGCTGGCGATCGCGAGGATGCTGCCGAGCGGCAGTCCACCGCCACCGGTCCCGCGGGCTGGGCCCATCGAGCGGCGGTCATCCACATTCGAGCTTCGATGGTTCTTGTCCCAAAACATGGTGTGCGCAGATGCAAGGTCGTCGCCAGCCGGCGGATGTGCGCCTACGACACGTCCGGCGCGCGAGCGTGAGTCTCCAGCCAGTCGAGGATCTCCGCGGCCTTTGCACGATCGAGCGATCTGTCTTCCGCGGCGTGGTTCGCACCTGGAAGCAGATCCCAGGTCAGCTCGATCTCGCAGCGCTCGTAGTACGCGCGCAGTCGCCGCGCTGCCGGGTGGGCGGGATTCTCGTCACCGACGAGGAAGTACGCCGGCATCTTCTGATCCGGGCAAGCGTCGGTCGTCAGCGGCGGTTGTCCGCCGCCGTGGAACACGACCCCGGCGAACGTTCGATCGAGCACGGGTGCGTGCATGCCGAGAGCAGTCGCGCCGCCCGACCAGCCTGCCGCGAAGATCCGCGTCTGATCGATCGGCATCGCGCCGATCACGTCGCGCACCTGCTCGCGGATCCAGGTCGGAGTCTTGGGCCAGAGATACCATTTGCCGTCGTCGCAGCCCGCGCCGCGCGGACAGTGCAGTCCGAGTACGACGAAGCCCCGCTCGACGGCGACGTCCTTCCAGCGGTTCGCGGCGACCGCCGCATCCTCGTGGTTTCCGTGCAGCACGACCAGGAGCGGCAGCGGGCGTGTGGCCTCGGTGGGCGCGTCAAGCGTGCACTTCTCACAGGGCGGGGCAGGCGTCTCGACCCGAAACAGCTTTGCCTGGTCGCTCGACGCTTCTCGGCACCCGGTGAGCCCGAGGACCACGGACAGAGCTAGCCGAGTCTTCACGCCCAGATGGAGAGCAATCGACATGCCGCGAGGTGCGACGACGCGGCGTGCCGTCGCGCCACGATGTGCGCGTGCAGCGCACAGCTGAGCTCGCAGAACTATTTTGCTGTTTCTCGACGACGACCCCATGCTGAAAGAGATGCGCTGGCCGTACTTCTTCCTGTCTCTCGTCGCGTGCGGGACTCCCCCGCGCTCCAAGGGCTTCACGACCAGCGCGAGTGCGCCGACCTCGCGGACGAGCGCCGAGCTTCGGTTCGCGCAGCCGGAGTCTGCGACCCAGGTGACCTGCCCGGATGCAGCGGCGAAGGTCGACGGCTCGCTGATCTGTCCGGACGAAGCGCGGGCCCAGGGGCTGACGATCCTCGATCTCGCGGATGCGTGGACGCCGCGGCTGTTCGCGCAGCAGCCGGATGGCACCGCGCCGATCTTCCGCGACACCTATCTCGCGCTCGCCGCGGACAAGGATCGCGACGGCAAGCCGCTCGATCACAACGAGGAGCTCGCAGAGCTCTACGGCGTCGTGCCCTCGCTCGCGATCGTTCGGCAGCGGCTCGCGGATGACAAGCGCCATGCGTGTCACGCCGCGATCGATTCAACGCCGATCGCACTGCTCGACAAACCGTACGCGCAGGACCACAAGGGCGTCGTCGCCGCGATGAACGTTCGCCGCGCCGGTCTCGAGAAGCAGCTCGAGGCCGAACGCACGAAGCGCAAGCTCCCCGATCTCGGGGCGCTCGCGACCGTCACGGACAAGGCGGTCACGAAGAAGTACGAGACGTGGAAGACCGTGGACGGCATCCACCGCGGCATTCTCGCGGCGCAGCACCATCTCGTGTGCGAGGGCTACCTGTCCGAGAAGGACGCCGACGGCAGCATGACGTGGAAGACATCGAACGCGGTCGAGCTGTTCCAGCGCCGCAACTTCCTGATGCCGAACGAACGGCTCGATCCCGAGACCCGCGAGGCGCTGGCGGTCTCCAGCCGCGAGCTCGATCTCCGGCTCGCGCTGCGCATTCTCCGCGAGCGCGTCGTCGACGCGACCGGTCTGATCGAGGACGGCACCGCGGGCGAAGGACCGCAGCCGATCCTCGGCCGCGAGCTCGATCCGGCGGCGATGCGTGCGGCGCGTGGTCGCGACAAGCCACTGCCCAACAGCGCACCGGATCTGATCGGCGCCGCCGTCGAGACCGCCGCGACCGCGCTCGGCTGGACCGACCCAGCGCAGCTGCGCGCGTTCCTCGACCGCCACGCGACCGGCCTGCGCGCCGCGATCGCGCTGCCCGCACTGCCCGCCTATCACTCGGCCCACATGGATCTGTCAGCCGAGATCGACCGCGGCGACGTCTGGTACGACGACACGCCGATTCCCCGCAAGATCACGCGCCGCCCGACGCTGACCGTGTTCGTCACTGACAACGGAGTCAAGCGGCCGCTCGTGCGCTGGCCGACGACGATCGGCGGGTGGTCGGACGTGTCGACGAACGGCTACGTCGTGCAGAAGTGGAAGGAGTCTGACGTCGGTCCGCGCGTCTGGCGCGAGCTGTACGCGGCGCCGACCTGGTTGCCGCCGCCGTCCACGCCGGATCGCGATCTGGTGAAGAACATGTACGACGGCACGTGGGAGCTCAAGAAGTCGATCATGGGTCCCGGCCCCCACGCCGCGTACGGCCTCGTGCTGCTCGTCCACGATAATGTCGTCACCAAGAAGGACGGCACGGTCAGCTACTGGGACAACGGCATCGGCTCGCACGGCTCCGCGAGCGTGACGTCGATCGTCAACGGTACGAGCCACGGGTGCCACCGCCTGTACAACCAGCTCGCGGTCCGGCTCGCGAATTTTCTTCTCCATCATCGCGAGCACGTGGTGAAAGGCGAGCAGAAGGTCGGCTACCGGCGCCGCGTCAACCACAAGGGCAGCTTCCTCGCGAAGGTCGACACCCGCGGTTTCCTCTACGAGATGACGCCACCGGTGCCCGTGATGGTCACGAAGGGCAACATCCGCAGCGCGCGCAAGATCCCACCGCGCAACAGCGCGCCGGCGGACTAGATCGCGATCACGGCGTTGACGATCGGAGAGTCGCCGAGCCGCGCGACGACGAACGCGTACAACCCGGCCGCGTCGAACGTGTGGCGCACCGCGACGCGCCAGCCGATCTGCGAGAAGTGGTCGGCCTCGATCTCGGCGAGCGTCTCGCCCCAGTACTGCGACGACACCGGCACCACGCCGTCATTGACCCCGGACACCTTGCGCAGGTACGCGTGCGCGGGAACCAGCGCGATCGGCACCACGCTGTCCGCCTTGTGCAAGCCCCCGACGACGCACGCGTAGCGCACGCCCGGCACATCGGGCACGTCGCGGTTGAACTGCTCGAGCGATTCGGTCGATAGCCACTCGAGCGCCTCGATCGGCATCCCGAGCACACCGACGAGGCGGCGCGCCCAGTCGAGCGGTCCCTTGTGCAACAGATCTGCGATCGGTGTCCCGCGATGCGGCGTGCCGACCGTGACGAGCGAGCGGACGCGGTTCGCCAGGCCGAGGTGCGTGAGTGCGTACCGCGCATCGAGCCCACCGAGGCTGTGCGCGATCAGATCGATCCGATCGTGCGGCAGTGCCTCGATCGCCGCGACCAGCTGCTTCGCGCGCGCCGGCACCGACGACGCCATTGGTAGCTTCACCGCGTGCGCGTGACAGCCGAGCGTGCCGAGGTGCTTCGCGATCCCGCGGAAGTAATCGAACCGCGCGCCCGGCACGCCGATCCGATCGAACCCGAACAGCCCGTGCACGAGCACGACCGGCAGCGGCGCACCGCGCGGCGTGGGCCCCGGCACCGGCATCACGCCATCGAGCGGCGCTTCGGCCTGTGGGACCTCGGGCTCGCCGACCCTCGCGCGCCACACGAAGCTCGCGACCGCGACGAGCATCATCGCGACGAGGAGGGCGATCACGATGATCGTGACGGTCACGGCGGCGTGGTCCGTCGCAGGCCCGGTCCGCCGCCGCCGTAGACGATCGAGCCATCGTCGTCGAAGGTCTTCGACCAGGCGTCGACGCCTGCGCTGCCGGCAAGCTCGACCCGATCGCGACAGCTCGCAGGGACGGTCGCCACCGCCGTGAAGCTCGCTGCCTGATCCGTCGAAATCGCGACGATCGCCTGGCGCGACCCCATCTGCAGGAAATGGTACATCCTCCCTCGATGAGACGCGTCCTGTTCGTGGTCCTGCTTGCGGCCTGCGGCGGCGTGCAGAGTGGACCCTCGCAGAGCTCGCAAGATGTCGACGGTGACGGCATCCCGGATGTCCGCGACCGCTGCGCGTACGTCGCGGGGACCGAGGCGCTCGATGGCTGCGCCGCCCTCAAGGACGGTCGGGACGGCGATCGCGATGGCATCCTCGATGCCGAGGACAACTGTCCGGACCAGCCGGAGGACATGGACGGTACGGATGACCGCGACGGCTGCCCGGAGCCGGACCGCCCCGCGATCGAGACGACCGCACCACCGATCGATGCCGGCACGGCGGTTGATGGCAGCGCGGCTCCAGCCGTCGACGCGCCTTGAGTCAGTGCGGCAGTTTGTCGCGCAGATCCGCCGCGCCGTTTTACCACAGCGTAGTCTCCGACGACGCAGAGCATAACGAGCATCACAGACTCAGCGCTCAAGCTTGGCTGCGACGACACGCCACCTCAAGAAACCACCACGCAACCTTGCGAAATGGTGGCCCGAAATGGTTCAAGAGTCGCGCGCGCGACGCTCGAACACTCGCGACAACAACGCAGGAACATCAATGCCGCGTTTCACATTCCCTGAATGGACCGAGACACTCAAGAAGTGGATCAATCTCTTGGTCCTGGGCGCCCCGATCTATCTGGTCGCCCTCGTCGCCTACGGCGTGACGCCGCAAGCGATCCGGATCGGTTACCAGCCGGAGCAACCGGTCCCCTACAGCCACGCGCTTCATGCGGGTGAGCTCGGAATGGACTGTCGCTACTGTCACTCGACCGTCGAGATGTCGGGCAAGGCAGCGGTTCCCCCCGCCGCGGTGTGCATGAACTGCCACTCGCAGGTGAAGAAGGAGTCCGAGGTGTTGCTGCCGATCCGGCAGGCCTACGCGGAGAACAAGCCGGTCCACTGGACGCGGGTTACGGATCTCCCTGACTACGTTTACTTCAATCATGCCGCGCACGTGAATGCGTCGGTCGGTTGCGAGTCGTGTCACGGCCGCATTGATCAGATGGTCAAGGTCTTCCAGGCCAAGCCACTGACCATGGAGTGGTGCCTCAACTGTCACCGCAACCCGACGCCGCACCTGCGCAACAGCGATGCGATCACTGCCATGGGCTACAAGCCGGGCAAGGACGAGGGCAAGGCTGTCAAGCAGGCGAAGAACGTGAACCCGCCCATCAACTGCTCGACCTGCCATCGCTGAGGAGCCGAGTATGTCCGCCAAAGAACCAGAGCTCCCCGTCATCCACGACGATCACCACCACGACCACGCGCACCACGATCACGCGCACCACGATCATGCGCACGAGGCCGAAACCCTCGAAACCCTTGGAGCCCCCGGCCCCGGTCCGACGTCGACGTTCGGGTACTGGCGCTCGATCCGCGAGCTCGACGGCCAGGCTCCGTTCCAGACGGATCCGACTCCGAAGGAGTTCCCGACGCCGCCGGAACGCACGGTTGATCCGTTGCACCGCCGCAACTTCTTCCAGCTGATGGGCGCATCGATGGCGCTCGCGGGCGTTGGCGCCTGCCGCTATGAACGGGAAGAGATCGTTCCGCTCGCGCGTCGCCCCGAGGGTCAGATCCCGGGCAACACGCAGCAGTACGCGACCGCGTTCGAGCTCGGCGGTGTCGGCCACGCGCTGATTGCGACCTCGTTCGAGGGGCGTCCGATCAAGCTCGACGGCAACCCGGAGCATCCGTTCGCGAGTGGCGGCATCGTGCCGGGCACGTCGCGCCACGCCGGAACGTCGACGTTCATGCAGGCGTCGATCCTTCATCTCTACGATCCGGATCGGTCGCAGAACGTGATGTCGGGCGGCAAGGGATCGTCGATCGACCTCTTCCGCGCTGCGTTGCCGACGCTGGTCAAGAACCCGGCCGGCACCCGGGTGCTCAGCGAAGCGACCTCGTCACCGACGGTCCAGCACCTGCGCCGCCGCTTCACCGCGATGGGCGTCGGCTGGCACGAGTACGAGGCGCTGTCGTGGGACAACGAGCGCGAAGGTACCCGCCGCGCGTTCGGTCAGCCGATGCGTCCGATCGCGCGGCTCGACAAGGCCGAGACGATCGTCACGATCGACTGCGACCTGTTCATCGAGCACCCCGCCGCACTCAAGTACAGCCGCGACTACGGACGGAGCCGCCGGCTCCACGGGTCGCTCGGCATCGGCAAGATGAATCGCCTGTGGGCGATCGAGAGCAACCTCTCGAACACCGGCGCGATGGCGGATCACCGCCTCGGTCTGCGCTCGGAGCTCGGTCTGCCGTTCGCGATGGCGCTCGATGGCGCACTCGCCGGTGGTGGCGCTCCGGCCTCGGAGTTCCTCAAGGAGAAGAAGGTCGCGGAGTTCATCAAGCACCTCGCGGAGGAGCTGAAGGCGAACGCGGGCCGCGCGATCGTGATCGCGGGTCGGCGTCAGCCGGCCGAGGTCCACGCCGTTGTCGCGAAGATCAACCAAGCGCTCGGCGCGCTCGGCGCGACGCTCGACTACGTCGTCGACCCGGATCCGGATCGTAAGCCGCACTTGCAGTCGCTGGTCGAGCTGGTCAAGGACATCCAGGCCAAGCGCGTCCAGACGCTGATCATCCTCGGCGGCAACCCGGTCTACGACGCGCCGGTGGATCTCGACTTCGCGAACGCGCTCGCGGCTGTCGAGACCAGCGTGCACCTGCACGAGTACAACAACGAGACTTCGCGCAAGTCGACGTGGCACGTGCCGCGCTCGCACTTCCTCGAGGCGTGGGGCGACACCCGCACGTGGGACGGAACGATCACCGTCGCGCAGCCGCTGATCGCGCCGATCTACGGCGGTATCTCGTCGGCGGAGATGCTGTCGATGCTGCTCGGCGAGGCCAAGACCGGCGAAGTACTGGTCAAGGAGGCGCACGAGGCACTCGGTGTCACCGCACCGTGGCGCCAGAGCGTGCACGACGGCTTCGTCCCGAACACGGCGCTGCCGGCCGGTACCGGCCAGCTCGCTGGGTTCGCGATGCCGCAGCTCACGCCGAGCCAGCAGGGCGGCAGCAAGCGCGCGAACGGTGACCTCGAGGTCACCTACGCGATGTCGCCGTTCTCCTATGACGGTCGCTACGCGAACAACGCGTGGCTGCAGGAGACCCCGGACTTCCTCACCAAGGTCACCTGGGATAACTACGCTCTCGTCGGTCCCGAGACCGCCGAGGCGCTCAACCTCGAGAACGACACGCTGATCCGCGTCAAGGTCGGCGATCGCGAGATGGAGCTGCCCTGCTACACGATTCCCGGTCAGGCGCGCTACTCGGTGTCGCTCGTCCTCGGCGGCGGTCGCACCGCGGCCGGTCGCGTCGGTGGCGAGAACGGCAAGACGGTCGGCTTCGACACGAACAAGGTCCGCCTCAGCGGAAGCTTCGACATCGCGGGTAAGGCAACCGTCACCGCCACGGGCAAGACGTACCTGCTCGCGAGCACGCAGGAGCACTGGGACATTCGCACGGGGATCAAACCCGGGCTCACCCAGGAAGGCATCGCCGAGCGGCTGCCGCAGCTGATCCGCGAGACCACGAAGAAGACGCTCGAGGACAACAAGGGCTGGCGCGCCGAGGGCGACTCCGGCTACTTCGTCGACCTCAAGAACGCCGGCAACGCGGACCGCGCGAACCTCGGCGGTCAGTCGCTGTTCAAGGAGAAGGACTACCTCGGTCATCGCTGGGGCATGGCGATCGACCTGTCGAGCTGCACCGGCTGCAACGCCTGCATGGTCGCGTGTCAGGCGGAGAACAACATCCCGGTCGTCGGCAAGACCGAGGTGATGAACAACCGCGAGATGAGCTGGATCCGGATCGACCGGTACTTCAGCGGCACGCCCGACGAGCCTCAGGTCGTCCATCAGCCGATCGCGTGCCAGCACTGCGAGCAGGCACCGTGCGAGCAGGTCTGCCCGGTCGGCGCGACCCAGCACTCCGAAGAGGGTCTGAACGACATGTCTTACAACCGCTGCATCGGCACGCGGTACTGCGCGAACAACTGTCCGTACAAGGTGCGCCGCTTCAACTTCTTCGACTGGAACAAGGAGTGGCGCGAGGCCCGCAACAAGATTCGCACGCTGCTGTTCAACCCGGATGTCACCGTGCGGATGCGCGGCGTGATGGAGAAGTGCACGTTCTGCGTGCAGCGGATCCAGAACGGCAAGATCAGGTCGAAGGCGCAGATTCGTGCGGGCCAGCGCCCGGGCACGGTCGGCGGTCCGATCCCGGACGGCGAGATCGAGACGGCGTGCCAGGAGGCATGTCCGACCGAGGCCATCGTGTTCGGTGATCTCGCCGACAAGACGAGCCGCGTCGCCACGCTGTTCGAGGACAACCGCAGCTACGACCTGCTTCCCGAGACGTACACCAAGCCGCGCAACCGGTTCCTCGCGCGGATCCGCAACCCGAACCCGAACATGCCCGCCGCGCAGGCGCCGGCCGGGGGTCACTGATGAGCGCTGCAGCTGAACATCAGAGCTTCGAGCCCGGCAAAGCCCGCGAAGCGTTTCGCGCGGTCACCCGCGATGTGTCCTGGGTTGCCGAGGCACCGAAGCCGCACAAGGCGTGGCTCGCGGCGCTCGGTATC
>JAYUYE010000181.1:0-5192 GCA_043752985.1 Myxococcales bacterium | reverse complement strand
GGTGGCCGCAGCTCGGTGGTGCGGCGGATCATGCGGGCGCCGTGCCCCGCGAGCTACGCCCACCGCTGATCCCCCAGTGGACGGCGAGCGCGGGTGGGCACTTGCTGTCCGCTGCGCCCGTGATCGCGAACGGCGTGGTCTACGTGACCGTCGCGGATCTCGGAGCGGGCAGCGGCGGCGGCGTCGTCGCGTTCGATCTTGCGAGCGGTGCCCTGCGCTGGCGGACCGCGACGGCTCTACCCGTCCGCGGCGGCGCTGCGATCGTGGGCGATACGATCGTCGCGAGCCAGATCGACGGAACGGTCTTCGGCCTCGATGCTGCCTCCGGCGCAATTCGCTGGCGGCACGAGCTCGGGATCGGAGTCGAGCCGCGCGGCGCGGCGGTGTTCTCTGCGCCGGTCGCCGACGGTGGCGATGTGCTGATCGGCAATCAGCGCAGGCTCGCGGCGATCGACGCAGCGACCGGCGGCGTGATGTGGCTGCAGGATCCCGTGCGCCGGAGCGAAGATTTCAACTCGCTCGCCTCGCTCGCGGTCTCCGATGGTGTGGCGGTCGGCGTGTTCAATCGCGAGATCGGCGGCGTGTTCGCATGGGAGCGGCTGACGGGCCGACTGCTCTGGCACGCGGCAGACAACCTCTCGCTCTCGATCAACTCATCGCCGGTGATCGCGAACGGCCTGGTGTACCTCGTCAACGGAGCGACCGAGGTCCATGCACGTGAGCTGCAGACCGGCGTCTTGCGCTGGCGCACCAAGCTCGATCCTTCCGGGTACGACTGGGCGGTAGCCACCATTGGAACCCCTGCGATCGCGCACGGCATGCTCGTGGTTCCGACACTGTGGAACGAGCTCGTCGGCATCGACGCGACCAGCGGTCTCGTGCGCTGGCGGTTCGGCGCACAACCGGGTCCGCTGCGGACCACGCACTATCGCGGGCACGGCGAGGCAGGGTTCTCCGCCTCACCCGTGATCACCGGAGACATCGTGTGGGCGGTCGATACCAGCGGTCGCCTCACCGCGCTCGCCCTCGAGACCGGTGCGCTCGTATGGGGCACCGAGCTAGATGCGCCGGTGCTCGGCGGGCTCGCGACCTCGGGCGACTGGCTCGTCGTCGCCGCGTACGACGGCAGCGTTCGCGGGATGCGGCAAGCTTCCGCCGAGCGCCGGGTCGTGCTGGCAACGCGGTGTGATCCGCCGGCGCCCGCCGCTGGCTGCTGTCAGGCCGGCGCGGCCGATGCGAGCCCGCTCGCGTTCGTGCTGATCGCAGCCTACGCGCGGCGGCGGCGGCGAAGCAGCAGCCAGCGGCGGGCACGCGGGGCGAGAGCCGCCGGCGCGTCATGTCCCGCGCTGCTCCCGGGCGTGCGAGCCGCGCCGCGGCAACATGCGCAGGATCAACGGATCGCCGCTACAGCGTGAAGACCGCGGCGCCCCAGGTGAAGCCCGAGCCGAACACGCTGGCGAGAATCCGGTCGCCCTTCTTCACTTTGCCCTGCTGGCGCCAGTGGTCGATCGTGAGCGGGACCGTCGCGGCCGTCGTGTTGCCGTAGAACTGGATCGTATTGAGGACCTTCTCGGCCGGGATCTTGGCGACCTCGACGACCTTCTCGTTGATCCGCAAGTTCGCCTGGTGCGGTACGAACCACTGGATGTCGTCCCAGCCGAGGCCTGTCTTCGCGAGCGCCGCCTGCGTCGACATCACCATGCCGCGCACCGCATTGAGGAACACCCGCTTACCGTCCATCTGCGGATAGATGTCCTTGTTCGTCTCGCGATCCTTCGCGTTGTAGTCGACGTACGGACGCTTCGAGATGTCGAAGATCTTGAGGTAGAGGTCCATCGCGCCGTTACCGTCGGCGTGCGCGGACGTGTACATCACGCCCGAGCGCTGATCGTCGGACTCCATCGGCCCGAGGATCATCGCGCCGGCGCCATCGCCGAACAGCACCATCACGTCACGGCCGCGCGTGCTGTAGTCGAGCGAATGGCTGTGCAGCTCCGCCCCGATGAGCAGGATCCGCTTGTACATGCCGGTCCGAATGAACGCGTCCGCCATCTGCAGGCCATAGACGAAGCTCGAGCACTGCTGGCGAATGTCGAAGCACGCGCAGCTGGTCTTCTCGGCGATGCCGAGCTTCTTCTGGAGGATCACGGCGGTGCCCGGGAAGTGCATATCGGGCGACAGCGTGCCGAAGATGATGCAGTCGATCTCGGTCGGCTCGATGTTCGCGTCGCTCAGCGCGCGCTTCGCGGCGTGCAGCGCGAGGTCACTGGTGGCCCAGGTGCCATCGTTCGGGACGTAGCGGCGCTCCTTGATCCCGGTGCGCTTCTGGATCCACTCGTCGTTCGTTTCGGTCTGGATCGTCTCCTGCCGAACGTGCTGGTCATCGAAGAAGGCCAGCTCCTCGTTCGTGACGACTCGGTCGGGGACGTAGCTACCCAGTCCGAGGATCTTCGTGCGGATCATTGCCGCTTGGATACCTAGCCCTCGTCTCGACGACAAGGGCCGCCGGCAAGTCTGGCGTTAGATGCCGCGATGCGGCACGTTCTATCGGTGCGTCGCGTGGTTCTCGTCGCAGTGGCGATCGGTCTGGCCGCGTGGGGTTCCCCCGCGCGCGTCACGCCACAGGGCCTGCCCGGCTGGCAGCTCTACGATCGCTACTGCGTCGCCTGCCACGGGACCTCGGGCGACGGTCTGGGCCCCGCCGCGCCCTTCACCTGGGGGCGACCACGCGCACTGACGAGTGGGGAGTTTCACTGGCGCTCGACGCCGATCGGGCAGCCACCGACCGATGACGACCTGCGCGTGACACTGCGCAACGGTGCGAGCGGCACCTCGATGCCGGGCTTCTCGGGTGCGCTCACCGATGCGCAGATCGACGAGCTGATCGCGATCATCAAGGCGTTCGCTCCGGTGGCGCCCCCGGCATCACCGGTCACGCTGTCCCCCGCGCCCGCCACCAACGCCGAGCGCGGGGCCGCGTTGTGGGGGCGGCTCGGATGTGTGGCTTGTCACGGCGTGAGCGGTGAGGGCTCGAAGGCACTCGAGCCGCCGCCGTACGACCTGCGCAGGTTTCCTGTTCGCCGCCCACGCCCGAGCGATGACCGTGCTGCGCGGCGCACCGCGATCGCGATGTCGGTCGCGACCGGCCTGACCGGCACGGCGATGCCGGGGTATGCGGGCAGCGTTCCCGACGGCGATCTGTGGGCGCTCGCCGATCACGTGCTCGCGCTCGGAGCGCACGCCGGCCGCGCCGACCGCAGTCAGCTCGACGCGGCAGAGATCGACGCCGATCGCATTGCACGGATCACCGTCGGAACGTGGCCCGCGCGAGGGGAGGAGGCCGTCGTGTTCGGCGCGCCCGTCCCAGCCCAGGGTCCACCGCCCGCGAACCTCGCGCCCGCACAGGCCTCGCTGTCCGCGCAACAGTGCGCACGCTGTCATGCAAAGCAGCACCGCGAGTGGAGAGGCTCGATCCATGCGGCGGCCGTATCGCCGGGTCTGATCGCGCAGATCGACTACGCACTACCTGCCGCACAAGGCGAGTCGTGCCAGCGCTGCCATGATCCGCTCGCCGAGCAGCGCACCGATCGCTCCCTGCGCAGCGAGGGCATCTCGTGCGCGGGCTGCCACGTCCGCAACTGGACGCGTCACGGCCCCCTCGCTGTCTCGCCGTCGCTGTTGCCGATCGCGGGCTATCCGCTCAAGACGCTCGAGCTCTACGAGCGCGGCGACTTCTGCATGCCATGTCATCAGCTGCCGCCACGAACCGCGGTCAACGGCAAGCCGCTGCTCAACACGTTCAAGGAGTGGCTCGAGGGCCCGTACATGCGGCGCGGCGTGCAGTGCCAGCACTGCCATATGCCGAATCGCGAGCACACGTTCCTCGGCGTCCACGACCCGGCGACGTTCCGCCAGGGCTACACGCTGACCACAACAGCGAAGCGCAGCGCCGGCACGATCAGCGTGCTCGCCGAGCTGACGAACGCAGGTGCCGGGCACTACCTCCCGACGACGCCGACCCCGGCCGCATGGCTGCGCCTCGAGCTGGTCGATCGAGCCGGCACCGTGATCGAGGGCGCCACGGCGGAGCTGCGGATCGGCCGCGACATCTACTTCGACGGCACCTGGCACGAGCGTGGCGACACGCGGATTCCACCCGGCGAGCGCGCGACGCTGGCGCGCGGGTGGCGCGGCGGCAGAACGACCGCGGCGACCGGCGTGCGTGTCACCGTCGAGGTTCATCCCGACAGCTACTACGAGGGGCTGTATCAGGTGCGGATGCGCGGCGAGCTCGCCCCCGAGGCGCGCACACTCTACGAGCAGGCGCTCGCGCGGGCCCGGAGCACGCACTACATCGCGGAGCAGAAAGTGGTCCCGATCGCGCTAGACTGACCGGACATGATCCTCGCGTGCCCGGCGTGCGATAGCCGCTACGACGTCACCGGCCATGACGTCGGTCAGAAGTTTCGCTGTCGGTGCGGCGAGGTCGTCACGCTCGCTGCCGCGACCCAGGCCGGGATGCTCGCGTGTCCTCAATGCGGCGCCGGCGTCGCGCCCTCGGCGAAGACCTGCGATCACTGCTCGTCGCACCTCCTGCTCAAGGCGTGTCCACGCTGCCTGTCGCGCGTGTTTCACGGCCACAAGCACTGCCCGGACTGCGGCGCAGAGCTCGACATCGCGGCGATCGGCGACGTCAACCCGGAGCGGATGTGCCCGCGGTGCCCCAATCCGTTGCACGCGCGGCGGGTCGACGACGTCGTGATCGACGAGTGCGCCACGTGTCACGGCATCTTCCTCGACCACGTCGCCGTGCAGCGCGTCGTCACCGATCGCCAGCAAGTACGCGCGGACGCGATCCTCGGCATGCTGCCGGCGAGCGCGACCTCGCCGCCCCTGCAGGCGGGGGCGAAGATGTACGTGAAGTGCCCGGTCTGCACGACCATGATGAACCGCAAGCTGTTCGCGGGTGGCTCCGGCGTGATCATCGATGTCTGTCGCGTGCACGGGGCATTCTTCGATGTGGGCGAGCTCCCCAAGATCATCGCGTTCGTGATGAATGGCGGCCTCGAGCAGGCGCAGAAGAAAGAGATCATCCGGATGAAGGACGACGCGAAGCGCGAGCAGCAGAATGCGCAGTTCTCCACCATGATGGCGTCGCGCTCGTCCTCGTCGGCCGGGCACTTCGGCTCCGG
>JAYUYE010000180.1:0-5193 GCA_043752985.1 Myxococcales bacterium | reverse complement strand
GGTCAAGCAGCACGGTGCCGAGGTCGTGCTCGTGCCCGCCGCGTTCACGGCACACACCGGCGCCGCGCACTGGCATCTCCTGCTTCGCGCACGCGCCGTAGAAGATCAGTGCTGGGTCGTCGCGCCGGCGCAGTGGGGACGCCACAACGAGAAGCGCGAGAGCTACGGCCACACGCTGATCAGTGATCCATGGGGAACGATCGTCGCCGAGCGCGCAGAAGGCGATGGCGTCGTCGTAGCCACGCTCGACGGTGCGACCGTGGCCAAGCGCCGGATGCAGTTGCCGTCCCTGCGTCACGCAGTGCTCTGGAAGTAACCACGGCGCCGGGCAACCGGGGACCAGCTCACCGCTCTATCGTCGCGGCAGCGAGCGGATCGGTGGTTGCTCAGGCCCTGTCGAACGTGATGTCCGGCGAGCTCAAGACGCGACGCAGCGCGCGATCACCGCTCGCCGATCCCGCTGGCCGAACCCGCGCTGGCCGAACCCGCGCTGGCCGAACCCGCGCTGGCCGAACCCGTGCTGGCCGAACCCGCCGCACTCCCTGCCCGCTCCGCCGCCCGTGCAGCGGCCTTCGCCTTTGCACGCTCGAAGGCTGCACGCTGCTCAGCGTCGGTTCCGCCCATGCGCTCGTAGTCGGCCGCGCTGCCCTTGTCCTCGGGCGGGACGTCCACGTTGCCGGGCTTGGGCATCTGGGTCTTGCCGGAGCCCTCCTTGCCAAAGCCGGTGACGAACTTCGAGGTCGCGTTCGCGCACGGCCGCGCGGTCACGACGATCATGACCAGCAGCGCGAGCGTCATCCCGATGCGCGCGATCATCGCGCCATCTAGCTTCATGCCGCGTCCGCGCGGAAGGCGCGGGACAGGCTCGTCGTCGTCGGGAACACTCACGGGGACGCCTCGGTGATAGCGCGCCCGCGGTCAGGCGTCGAGGACTGCGAGGTCCGACAGCTCGAGCTCGGCATTGCGCCTGCCCTGCCAGGTCGAGACCTTGGGCACGAAGGCGAGGTCGACGCGAGCGCCGACCGTGACCTCGCGATCACCGAGGCCGAAGCCGATCGCGCTGCGGGTGGTGCTGTGGTCGTCCTCGATCGTCAGCTTGAGATGTCCGGGGCCGTGCGTGGTGTCGCCGACGCGGCGGACCGCAGTGACACGCGAGCCGCGGGTGACGAGGACGGGCGCGGCGTTGTTCTGGCCGAACGGGCCGAGGCCCGCGAGCTCGGCAGCGAGCCGCTCGTCGACCTCGCCGAGGCGAACTTCGGCGTCGAACTCGCGCATGGTGGAGATTGGCCCGGAGCCCTCGGCGAGCTTGCCGCAGGCGCCACCCAGCGCTTCCGCGAGCGCTGCGAAAGACTCGCGCTGCACGGTGAAGCCGGCAGCGGCCGCGTGGCCTCCGAACCGATCGAGCGAGCCACCGGTCTGCGATGCGATCGTCAGCGCGCGATAAAGATCGATGCCGCCCGAGGTGCGGGCCGAGCCGCGCCCGAGGCCAGTCACCGGGTCGATGCCAACGACGAACGCCGGCACGCCGAACTTGTCGACGAGCTTGGCGGCGACGATGCCGACGACGCCGGGCGCCCAGCCCTCGCCCGCAATCACGATCGCCGAGCCGGGGTCGCGATCGCCGAGCTGTTCCAGTGCCTCGGTCATCACGCGATCCTGGATCGTGCGGCGCTCCGCATTGGCAGCCTCGAGGGCCTGCGCGCACTCCGCGGCAGTGTCGGCGCCGGCGAGCAAGAGTGCGAGCGAGGGCTCCGCGGCGCCGAGGCGGCCAGGCGCGTTGATCCGGGGCGCGAGCTTCCACGCGACGGTGCGGGCATCGACCTCGCGCTCGCCATCGACGCCAGCGACCGCGAGCAACGCGGCGACGCCAGGACGCGCCCTGCTCTGCAGGCGGCGAAGGCCGAGCGCGGTGAGGATGCGGTTCTCGGCGGTCAGCGGGACGAGGTCCGCGATCGTGCCGAGCGCGACGAGGTCGAGGAGGTCGCGGACGTCGGGCTCGGCGCAGGTGTGGAAGTGGCCGCGATCGCGAAGCTCGGTGCGGACGGCCGCGGCGACGTAGAACCCGAGGCCGACCGAGGCCATGCCGCGGAACGGGAACGTGGAGTCGGTCCGATACGGATTGACGAGCGCGAGTGCCGGGTGCGGGATGTCCGCGGATGGCACCGTGTGGTGGTCGATGACGATCACCTCGACGCGATGGCGAGCCGCGAGCGAGATCGCCTCGAGATCACTCGTTCCGCAATCCCCGGTGACGATGAGCTGGCAGCCGCGATCGACGAAGTCCTGGGCAGCGGACGGCGTGAAGCCGTAGCCGGCGTCGCGCTTGGCGACCGCGACCTCGACCGTGGCGCCGGCGGCGCGGAGAAACGAGGTCAGCAGCGCGGCGGTGGTGACGCCGTCGACATCGTAGTCGCCGAACACGCCGATGCGCTGGTTGCGCTGCACAGCGTCCGCGATCCGGCCGACCGCCGAGGACAGGCCGGCGAGTCCGGCGGGCGGACGCAGCGCGGCGAGGCGAGGATCGACGAAGCCCTGCGCGTCGCGGGGGTCGTGGACACCGCGAGCGACCAGGCAGCGCGCCGTCGCGGTGCGGACGCGCAGCGCGACCGCGAGACGAGTCACGAGCTGCTCGTCGACCGGGCGAAGCTGCAGTTGCACCGGCGCAAACTAGTGCGTCGGTATGACACTCAGCGACGCGCCGGATGCGATCCCCGGGGATCGCTACGGCGTTACTCCTCGCCGTCGGTCGACGCAGACGGCTGCGGCGACGACGTAAGCACGCGGCGCTTCGCCGGACCGGTCCCCGAGTACCACTTGCGTGACACGGCGAGGAACACCGGCGTCGCGATGAACAGCGACGAGTACACGCCGACAATCACGCCGATGTTCATCGTGAACGCGAAGTTCTTCACCAGGCCCTCGCCAAAGATATTCATGACCAGCGTGGTCGAGAACACCGTGGCGGACGTCAGCAGCGACCGGACGAGCATCTCGTTGAGGGAGATGTCGACGATCCGATCGAGCTTCTTGTCCTTGAGCTTCGCCTGATTCTCGCGAATTCGATCGAACACGATCACGGTGTCGTTGACGGAGAAGCCCATCACCGTGAGGAGACCGGCGACCGTGGTCAGCGAGACCTCGGTATAGGTGAACGCGAACACGCCGATCACCATCACTGCATCGTGCAGGGTCGCCAGCGCGGCGCCTGGCGCGTACCGGATGTCGAACCGGAACGCGAGGTACAGCATGATCAGGAAGATCGCGTAGACGAGAGACTTGATCGCATCGTCGCGGAGCTTGTCGCCGGCCTTGGCGCCGACGCCGTAGCTCTGAGCCACGGTGACATCCATCGTGGGCTGCGCCTGCTCGATCGCGAGCTCGTACTGGCTGGCGAGACCCTTGATCGCGAACCACTGGTTGTACTCACCCGTACCCTCGTCGGGACGCGCCGAGAGCTTGGCCTCGGAGTCCGTCCACGGCTTGCCCTCGAGGCCATGTTTGGTGAACACGGCCTGTGCATCCGCGACCGTGATCGGCTTCTGCGAGCGCACGTTGAGGCGATCGCCGGACCAGGTGACCTTGTGGAGCTCCTTGCCCGTGTACGCGGCGCGGAAGTCGTCCTGGACCTGCTTGGCCGTCTCGGGCTGCAGCGCGGAGAAGCGTGTGGTCCGCACGATGATGCCGTTGACGGTGACATCCTCGCCGGCCGCGTCCTGCGCGGTCCACGAGATCTCGCTGACCTCGACGTTCTTGTCGGTGCTCTCGAGCTCCTGCCGAACCCTGCCGAGGTCGGCCTTGGTGAACGCGCCGGTCGCCTTGTCCTGGAAGGACAGGATGATCTCGGTGCCACCCTTGAAGTCGATCGTCCAGTTCAGGTACTCGCCGCGAACTTCCTTGTTCACGAAGAGCATCGCGATGCACGCGACCATCGCGAACGCCGCGAAGATCAACCACCCCTTGAACTTCGAGACGAAGTTGAAGTTGTTCCCGGGCGGCAACAGGTATCGAAACTTGTGTTGTTCGCTCATGGGACGCTCAGATCGAGAGGGTGGACACGGTGCCCTTCTTCCGGGACACAACCCAGTCGAAGAAGATGCGTGTGACCCACGTGTTGACGAGGAGGGTGGTGCCGACGCCGACGAGCAGCATGACTGCGAAGCCCTTGATCGGGCCCGAGCCGTACTGCAGCAGCACCCAGCCAGCGGCGGCGGTGGTCAGCTGACCATCGAGGATTGCGGAGAACGCGCGCGAGAAGCCGACATCGATGGCGCCTCGCACACTCTTCCCGAGTAAGAGCTCATCTCGTATGCGTTCGTAGATGAGGATGTTGCCGTCGACGGTCATGCCGACCGACAGCACGACGGCCGCGATGCCGGGAAGCGTCAGCGTGGCGCCGAACGCCGCCATCACCGCGATGGTGAGGAGCACGTGGTAAAGGACCGCGAACACCGCGATCAGGCCCGACCACTTGTAGATGCCGAGCATGATGGCGAACACGAGGAGGACGCCGAGGCCGAACGAGAGCCGTGTCTTTTCGATCGCATCGAGACCGAGCGTGGGACCGATCTCGGACGCCGACTCTTCCTTGAGCGGTGCCGGCAGCGAGCCCGTCTTGAGCACGTTGACGAGCTCGTTACGCTCCTGCTCCTGGCGGACCGGATCGCTGCCGCCCATGGTGATCGAGGCGCGACCGCCGCGAATGGCACCATTGATGATTGGCGCGCTCTTGACCTTGTCGTCGAGGATCGTCGCGAGCTTCTTGCCGACGATCTCCCCCGTCAGGTCGCCAAACACGCGGCTGCCGAAGCGGTTGAAGTCGAGCAGGACGACCGGACGGTTCGTGTTCTGATCGTAGCTACCGGACGCATCGGAGATCCCGCTACCGGTGAGCCGGACGGCGCGATCGAGGTAGTACGAGCGCCAGTACGAGCGATCGTCCTTCGCCTCGGGCGCCGCTTCGTTGAGCTCGTAGCCGATCTGACGATCGTCGGGGAGCTTGAACGACGGGTCCGCCGTCGCGAGCCCGGTGAGGTAGCGCTCGATGACGTACTTGCCGGGGACCTTGCACTCGACCTTGCCGTCTTTGATCAGCTTGCGGTCGTTGCGCTCGGGGCAGTCGATCTCCTTCGCGACCGCGACCGTGACCAGCTCGCGCCGGTCGTACGCCGTCAGGTAGTAGTCGGTGTGCATGCC
>JAYUYE010000179.1:0-1987 GCA_043752985.1 Myxococcales bacterium | reverse complement strand
CGAGCTGCATGCCGAGGATCTGCTCGGGTGCCATGAAGCCGGGCGTGCCGAGCATCGCGCCCATCTGCGTGAGCTTGGAGCCCGACATCAACGAGCTGCCCGCCCCGCGGCGCACGAACGTACTCACGCGCGAGCAGCTTCTCTCGTCGATGTCGGGCTCCAAGCTCACGCAGATGGGCGCGATGCTCGGCACGCCCGGCTTCATGGCACCCGAGCAGATCCTCGGCATGCAGCTCGACGGCCGCGCCGATCTCTACGCGCTGGGCTGCTGCATGTGGTGGCTCCTCACCGGCCGCGAGGTGTTCCCCCGCGAAGGCGCCGACGCCAAGATCCTCCACAAGCACATCTACGACGCGGTCCCGAGCCTCAGCGCCAAGACCAAGGGTTGGTGTCCACGCGAGCTCGAGGCCGTGCTCAAGACGATGCTCGCCAAGGAGCCCGACGATCGCCCCAAGGATGCGCGCCACCTCGCAGCGATGCTGCGCGCAATCCCGATCCCACCCGAACACGCGTGGACCGAGGCCAAGGCTCAGGCCTGGTGGGCCGCCTACCGGCCCGCGCCCGCCGACGCCGAGACCGTGGTCTCGCCGAGCGAGATCCAGGTCATCATGCCCGGCGTCACTGACCAGCGCCCGTCGACCACTGAAGTCTCGGTCTCGCCTACCCTGATCGGCACCAGCAAGATCTAGCGGTGCGTCACCAGCAAGGTGGCGAAGTCGGCCACCTTGTTGATGTAGTAGAGGTCGCAGCCGTCGGACGACAGCCACACCGGCCAGTCGATCCCGTCCGTCGTCGAAATGGCCGCAAGCTTCTTCGGCGTCCCGAACGGCTCGGCGGTCGTCGCGCGCGACGCAACGAAGATGTCGAGCGGCATGTTCATTGGCATACCCGTGCTCTCGCGGTCCGAGCTGAACAACATCTCGAGCTCGTCGTCGCTGACGACCGGCGCCGCCTCGGCGCTCGCGCTGTTCACGCCGCCCACGAGATCCGCACCCGCACCGAACATCGGCGGACCGCCACGCGCGCGGTAAATGTCGCCGCCGGTCGTGCCGCCGTCGGCCGCCCCGGCGAGATACAGCGTCTGTCCATCACTCAAGAGATAGGGCTCGTTCGCAAACGACTCGTTCTCGATCAGCCGGATGGCCGCCGCGCTCGTGAACTGCCCACCGTTCGCGATCGAGACATACGTCCCGAGGCGATTGTTCCGCAGGGACCCGAACACGAGGTGCTGTGCGTCCGACGTGATCGTGGCGTACGAATCATAGGCACCGTCGACGTTGACGCCAAGCTTCGCGTAGAAGCTGAGCTGGTTGGTCACGCGCGCGAACGTCGACTGGTACAGGTCGCACGTCGTCTTCATCACGTCGCCCTGTGTGCACAGCGAGAGGTACGCGATGGTCTGGGTCGCATCGAAGCGCGCCGCCTCGACGCTGTACGTCCCGTCGATCGGGACCGGCGCCCCCGGGCCGAACGCATCCTCCGCGCCGCACGTGCGGCCAGAACGATCCTCGAGGCCGAGCACCACGTCACAGCCCGCGAGCAACACCACCCACGCGACCGTGAACCGCACCTTCGACAGTGTAGCGGCAACGCCGCGCGTCGGAATGGATCCGCGCCGGTCGGAAACTTTGAAAAGTCGATCTCGCCGCGGTCCGGTGGGGGCCGGTAGGGCTGCCGTACGTCCTCGACCCGCTGCGCTGGGTCCCAGGGCAGGGGAAGTTTCACAGCCACGAGCGTCTAGAACTGCGCAGTCGTCGTGAACAGCCAGTTCGGCTCGCCGTCGTTGAATGCGGCGAGATGAGGACCGCAGAACCGCCGCTCGGCGTCGACCGATTGGCAGGCACAGTCCGTTGGACCGCTGCCGATCGGCAGTCCGAGTTCACGCGATGTCGCGTACCACCTCGAATCCTTCCGCAACAACAGGCGCCGAGGGTCCAGAACGCTGCCTGATCCGTCACCCTTTGTTGCAATCAGCGGAGGACTCTCG
>JAYUYE010000178.1:0-5201 GCA_043752985.1 Myxococcales bacterium | reverse complement strand
ACGAGGCCGGAGCGTGGGTCCTCGTCGATCGCGGCTCGGGCAACGGCACCCTGGTCAACGGCAATCTCGAAGACCACCCGTTCATGCTCGCGAACGGGGATGCGATCGAGATCGGCAACACGACGTTCCGCTTCGAGATGCCGAACGGCACACCGCGCGCGCGCTCGAGCTTTGAAGTCTTGATGGACGAGCCGCTCGGCCAGCACGACGACGACGAGGAAGAGCCGTCGACGGTCGCCGGCAAGCCGGTTCGTACCGACGACCTCGCGACGCCGGCGAAGAGCCAGCCGATGCAACCGATGCAGCAGCCGCGCGCGAAGACGATGCCGCCACCGGCGCCGCTGCGGCCGCGCTCGCCGTCGATGCAGCAGCCGCCACCGATGTATCCGCCGACTGGCCCAATGGGACCCGCGATGTCGGCCGCGATCTCGTCCGCGATGACGAACTCGCTGGCGGCAGGGATGGCGGCGACGACGCTGCCGATGCCGCAGCAGCAAACTGCGCGGCCGATGGGTGCGCAGGCACCGACGATGCTCGGCGATCAGATGGGCCTCTCGATGCCGCAGATGCTGCCGTCGACGATTCCGGGACAGGGACCGCCGCAGCAGCAGCAGATGTATCACCCGTACCCCAACAACAACGGGGGCCAGCAGCAGCAGAACCTCGCGCAGATGCTGGTCATCAACGGCATGCCGCCGGGCCGCGACGCGACTTCGACCGCGCTCGTTCCGCCGACGCCCTACGGCGGGATGCCCGTTGCGGTGCCGCTGCCGTCGTACGTGGCGCCGACGATCCCGCGACGCACGAAGCTGATCCTCGGTGGCGCGGGTCTAACCCTGTTCGCCGCCATCGCGACGGTTGCGATCATCAAGGGCGCCAGCAGTGGAAGCGCGAAGAAGCCGCAGCCCAGCGACGGTTCCGCGGTCGTCAAGTCATCGACCAAGGACAGCTCGGCGACGGACGCGCCGAAGATCGAGGCGAAGCCCAACATCACGCCGATCGTCACGCCAACGAAGGTCGAGCCGAAGCCCTCATCGAAGAGCGAGCTCGCGACCGTGCTCAAGGGCGATCCGCCGGCGCCCAAGATCGAGCCCACGCCCAAGGTCGAGCCCACGCCCAAGGTCGAGCCCACGCCCGAGGTCGAGCCCACGCCCAAGGTCGAGCCGATCAAGGTGACGAAGAAGGATCCGCCACCGAAGAAAGAGAAAGAGCCGAAAAAGAAGAAGGACCCCGCGCCGAAGGTTGCGAGCAAGGAGCCGGCCCCTCCGCAGGACGAGCCGATCGAGGAGCCTGCGCCCAAGAAGGAGCCGCCGCCCAAGCGCGTCGCCGTCGCGGACGCGGACGGCGCTCGCGGCAAGGCCGAGGGCCTCTACAAGGCCAAGAAGTTCGCCGAGGCAGCGAGCATCATGGTCGCGGCGTCGAAGAACGCGAGCGATCCAGAGCAGGCCAAGGATCTGCGGCTCAAGGGCGGGTTCTACGGCTCGTTCGGCAAGACCTACAACACCGGCATGGCGCCGTCGACGAGCGCCAAGGATGCGTGGACGGCGCTGACCGCGGCGCGGACCTACGACAACAGCCTCGGTGGCGACTATATCGGCGTGATCAATGCCCGCATGGGCGAGATCGCGACGAAGGCGGCCGTCGCGTTCATGGCCGGCAAGAATTACGTCAAGGCGAAGGAAGCCGTCGGCGTTGCCGAGCGCTCCGGCAACAACAACTCGACGACAGCTGGCGTGCGGTCGAGCCTCGAGCAGAAGGCCGGCGACCTCTACAAGGAAGCGGACGGCTTGAAGAGCTCGGACCCCGCGGCAGCGACGCAGAAGTTCCGCGAGATCCAGGGCATGGTCGATTCGAAGAGCCCGTGGCATCAGAAGGCCGGCAAGGCCCTCATCGCCATCAAGAACAGCTAGCTGGCCTGGCCAGGACGACCGACGAGCCCGATGATCACCTTCTCGAGGCGATCGAACTCGAACGGCTTGTCGATGTGCGCGTCCGCGCCGTAGAGCGGCGACGTGATCTCGTTCACCTGCTCGCCGATCGCGGTGACCATGACGATCTTGATCCCCTGCGTGGTGGGATCCTGCTTGAGCGCGCGAGCGACTTCCCAGCCCGACTTGCCCGGCATCATGACGTCGAGCAGCATGAGATCGGGGCGATCTTTCTTCGCCAGCTCGATGGCACGGTGGCCATCGCTCGCCGTCGTGACCCGGTAGCCACGCTTCGTGAGCCGCGTGCTGAGCATGGTCACGATCTCGGGATCATCGTCGACGACGAGAATGCTCGCGGATTCGGTGGGTTGCGCCTTGCTCATGCCTGGCACGCTACGCCTCCCCGCTTCCCAACGTCAAGCGACGTCGTGATACCAAGGCGCGTGCGCCGCTGGATCTGGATCGCGATCGTCGTCGTGATCGGCGTCGCGGCAGTCGTCATGGCCGGCGACGTGAGGGAGCTCGCACATCGGCTCGGGACGTTCGGCTGGTGGGCGTTCTTCGCGGCATTGGGCCTGTCGCTGACGAACTATGCGATCCGGTTTCTGCGCTGGCAGCTCTACCTTCGCTGGCAGGAGGTCTCGGTCCCGGTCGGCTCGAGCGCGCTGGTGTTCGGTGCCGGATTGTCGCTGTCGATCACACCGGCCAAGCTCGGCGAGCTGGTCAAGAGCTACCTCCTGCGGGAGCTCCACGACATCCCGCCGACCCGGACCGCACCGATCGTCGTTGCCGAGCGCGTGACCGATCTGATCGCGCTGCTAACGCTCGCGATCGTCGGGGTCGCAGTGTTCGGCGTGCAGACCACGCTGGTCCTCGCGGCCGGCAGCATCATCGTTCTGGGGCTCGTGCTGCTCGCGTGGCCGCGACCAACGAACGCACTGATCGAGCTCGTGACCCGCCCCGCGCTCACCCGCAGGTTTCGCGAGCCGCTGCACCAGATCTACGCCGGGCTCGCATCGCTTTGTCGACCCGCGCGACTCGGGCTCGCGACCGCGATCGCCCTGCCCTCGTGGGCTTGCGAGTGCGTGGGGTTCGCGCTGATCTGCAACGCCTTCCCGGGCACCCAGGTCGACCTCGGGCTCGCGATGGTCATCTACGCCGCGACGTCGATCGCTGGCGCCCTGTCGTTCCTGCCCGGAGGGCTAGGTGTCACGGAGGGCGCGATGACCATCTTGTTAGTCCAGAGCGCCGCGAACATTGACCAGCATACGGCGCTCGATGCGACGCTCCTCACGCGACTCGCGACGCTGTGGTTTGCCGTGCTCCTCGGGCTCGTGCTGCTCGCGATTGCGCGAGGTCGAATCGCACGGCGCACAGCGCGAGCGAATGACGGCTGAGTGGCTATACTCCTCGCATGTCGCTAGGCGTGGACTTCGACTTCGCGAAATGGATCGCAATCCGCCGTGGCAACATGGAGCAGTCGGCGCGCGACGGCGCTGCCTACGCGTTCATGGGCGAGCGCAAGTTCCGCCGCACGCTGGCGATGGCGCGTCCGGTGACGATGGCCCTCGAGGCAACCACTCGGCTGTGGCGCGACGTCGCCCGCACCGAGCTGCTCGGCACCGCGGTCAAGGTGAACGACCAGCAGTACCCGCGGGTGTTCGAGGCGGCGAAGCGAGCCGGTGCCGCACTCAAGGTGAAGGTACCGGTCGTGTTTGCCGCGCCGTCGTCATCGATCAAGGTGAAGGTCCTCGGCACCGAGGACTCACCACACCTGATCGTCAGTCTCGAGCTCGCCGAGAAGCTGTCCGACGATGAGCTGGTCGCCGCGATCGGGCACGAGCTCGGGCACGTCCAGAACGGACACATCCTCTACGCGACGGCGCTCCACTACCTGACGAACTCGGCGGCGTTCTTTGTTCGCTGGGTCGTGCAGCCTGCGATCATGACGCTGCAGGCCTGGTCTCGGCGCGCCGAGGTCACGTGCGACCGCGCAGCCCTGCTCGCTCTGCGCGACGAGAACAAGACCCTCGAGGCACTCGTCAAGCTCGAGCTCGGGACCGGCATCGACAAGGAGCTCAACGTGGAGGAGTACCTCAAGAGCCAGCCGGATCCGAAGAAGGGCATCGGCCGCTACGCGGAGCTGTTCCGCTCCCATCCGTACGTGCCCAAGCGCGTCCAGGCGCTGCGACTGTTCGCGAACAGCGCGCTCTATGCGAGCGTGACGGGCAAGGATCCGGCGGGCAAGCCGAGCCTTCCCGAGATCGACAAGCAAGTCTCCGACCTTATCTCGGTGTTCTAGGAGCCCCCATGATCCTTCTCGATCACCACAAATCGGCCAAGCGCGAGATCATCGCCCGGTTCCAGCAACTCGCCGAGGTCGCCGACGGCGTCGGCATGGTCACGCTCGCCCGCGACATCCGCACCACGCGAATCCCCAAGCTCGAAGCCGAGCGCTTCCACCTCGTCGTGCTCGGCGAGTTCAACCACGGCAAATCGACGTTCGTCAATGCGATGCTCGGCGACGACATCCTGCCAACCGGGATCACGCCGACCACGGCTTCGATCAATCACGTCGTGTGGGCACAGCACCCCACGGCGCGCGTCGTGCTCAAGAGCGGCGAGAGCCAGCACCTCGATGCGGCGCAGCTCAAGGAGTGGGTCACGGTCGCCGGTGGCCGCGCGGACGAGGTCTCGTTCGTCGAGGTCGGCTTCCCGAGTGATCTGCTCAAGAACAACGTCGTTCTCGTCGACACCCCGGGCGTCAACGATCTCAACGAGCAGCGCGCCGAGGTCACGTACGGCTACGTGCCGCGCGCGGATGCGGTCGTGTTCCTCCTCGACGCCGGCCAGGCACTCAAGGATAGCGAGCGCGAGTTCCTGCGGTCGCGAGTCCTCGAAGGCGCGCGCGACCGATTGATCTTCGTGCTCGGCAAGATGGACATGTTGTCCGCCGACGAGAAGATCGCCGTCACCGAGTACGTGAAGAAGAATCTCGCGCAGATGATGCCGAGCCCGACCGTGTTCCCGCTGTCCGCGAAGGACTGGGCGAAGACCAAGGATGCGCAGAGCGGAATGCCCGAGCTCCTGGCGTACCTCGAGCGCTTCCTGTCCAAGGATCGCGCGCAGGTCTTGCTCGACAACGCCGCAGCGGATGCCGAGCGCACGGCCGCATACGTCCACAACAACCTCGGCGTGCGGATGTACTCGTACGATCTCGATATCGGCGAGCTCGAGACGCGGATCACCGCGGTGCGCGAGCAGCTCGATACC
>JAYUYE010000177.1:0-5203 GCA_043752985.1 Myxococcales bacterium | reverse complement strand
GGGCAGCCTCGCCTGAGCGAGAACCCACGCAATTACGTGACTCGTCAGCCCGCGTTGCGTGCCCCCACGCTCGCCTGTGCGCCTTCGACGATCCACCGGGCGCGCTGGGTCTCGATCACATAGTCGCGCAACAGGCTGCGCTCGCGCCGGCAGACATCGGCAAGCCGAAGGCCCGCACTGCACCAGAACCGCGGCTGGCCGTCGACCGTGCGCCCCGGCATCGGCCTCAGGAACGCGAAGCTGACCTCGGCGCGCGCCCACAGCACCTCGTCGATTCCGGGGAGCTCGATCTCGAGCTGGACGACCGAACGGGCGGTCTTCGGATCGAACGGCCGCTCGAGCCGTAGCCCGATCTCCGAGAGGTCACGCATGGACGCGTGCCGGATCTCGTCGTTGGCGACGACCCCGCACAGGCCTTCGACGGAGATGCGAGGAGCCAGCCGGCGCGGTTCGTATTGCGTCACGAACAAGATCGTATGTCTGTCCCGACTGCAGGGCCAAGATCTGTGCATGGGCCTTCCCCGATGCGCCGGGCTCCTCCTCGCCATGGTCCCCCGACGCCCGACGTGAGCGGCTACGCGTAGCGGAATTCGAGAACGGGCTGCGCCCGGTACAGACCGTTGTGCGGCGCGTAGTTGAACGGAGCGTAGTCGATCGCCCACGGTGTCGCGGTCGGCGTGCCGTTGCCGTACTGCAGCGTCAGCGCCATCGGCGTGACCGCGCGATACGACGAGTCCGGCGGGAGATCTGCGTTGGCCGAGCCACCCGCCGAGAACACGGTGAGCAGCAGGCGATCGCCGAGGTCGTAAAACACGTCGAAGCCGCGATCGATCTGCTCGTGTCCGCGGATCATCGTGGTCATCCCGGCGCGATCCATGAACTCGCGAAACTGATCGCGACCGAACGTGAATCGCGGGTTCTCCTGCTGCCGCTCGACCGCCACCCGATCGACGTGGCCCGGATCGCTCCACATCATCTGGAATCGCATCTCGGGATCATTGAGGCTCGACAGATCGCGATAGCGTGCGGCGAACGTATCGGCGCGCGGAATGCCGGCGTGGACCAGCAGCGTCTGCTCGCACAGCATCGACGTCGGCATGTGCTCGAACAGCTGACGATATGCCTCGAGCATCTCGACCGGAACGTGCGGCACGATCGATGCCAGCGCCTCCGCGGGATACACGCCGCTGACGATCCGGTCTCCCTGCCACTTCAGCCACTCGTGGTTGCCGCGCAGCAGGATGACCTGGTCGGGCATCGCGACGAACAGCTGCAGCGCGGCGCGCAGCACCCCGTCGAAGCTGAACAGTCCGCGATCGATGTAGTCGCCGAGGAACACGAGCTTGACGTCGGGATAGCGCTGCGGATCCCACTGGTGTGCCCATGCACGCTCGATGAAGTTCGACTGCAGCAGCGCCGCCTTCAGGCAGCTGTAGCAGCCGTGCAGATCCCCGAGGACGATGAGCTCGACCGGCGCACTCGGCCGCATCGCATAGACAAAGCCGTCGAGGAATCGCGAGCCGACCGGTAGCTGATCGATCTTCTGGACGCCGGCGAGCCGGTTGGCGCCAACGGTGCGCTGCTTGTGCCACTGCATCATCGCTTGCTGGATGAGGTGGTAGTCCCACTCGACCTGCGCTTTGCGCTCGACGGGATGCGGCGAGTAGGTCTGCTCGAGCGGATCGAGCAGCGGATGCGAGACTCCGACCAGACCCTTCCACACCGGTGCACCGACGATGATCGGCGCCGCGCCGGTCTTCTTCGCGGCCGTCGCCGCCGGTCCAGCCGACACCGCGACGAACGAGGCCATCAGCTCCTCGTACAAGCGAAGCTCTGCAGGCGTGAAGCTGCCGTCGGTGTGCAGCAGACCATGGAGCAGCTCGAGAGCGGTGGCCTGGTCGTTCCAGGTCAGGCCGCGGAACAGTGCGACGATCCGACCATGCAAGCGATCGGGCAGCTTGCCGTCGCGCGCCTCTTGCCCGAGAACCTCGAGCTCGGCGGTCAGCTCCTTGTCGAGCTCGGTGAAGTGCGCGCGCCAGGCGGCGCTGTGCCGCGACCGGACGTCCGCCGGCTCCATCGACGACTGCTCGCGCATCAGCACGATCGACTCGACGTACTGCAGGATGAACGCCCGCGCCCGCGGATCGAACCAGCCATCGACGTGGCCGACCGACATCAAGAGATCGACGATCGAGGTGAATCGCGCGGTGTCAGAATCAGGAACCAACGCCGCTGGTCCCGGCCGTGCGTGCACGCCGATCGATACTTCCACTTCGTCCATCAGAACCCGCCGCACCGACGGTGCGCAAGCTGCCAGGGGGGGGATCCAACCCTCCGAAAAACCAACAACCGCGAGTCCGTGCGCTGGGCGAGCGGGTGGTGCCCGATTGTCCGAAGACGTGAGCCAGGTGGCTCAACGGCGTGGATTGTCGAAATTCCCGGGCCAGTCGGGCGGGCGGCAGCGACGTCGCGCGCGCAGCAACGCCGACCTGATGTTCAGATCGGCGTGGCGGTCGCTCGCGAATGTCGCGCGAGTCAGTCCTTCTTGTTGGCCGCCTGGCGCGCCTCGCCCTGCAGCTCCTTGGCCTTGCCTTCGACCTGCATCTGCTCGTTGTCGATGACAGCGCCGACGCGGTTCTTCACCGCACCCACGATCTCCTCGACCTTGCCCTTGGTGCGCTCGGCGGCCTTCGCGGCCTCCTGCTGTGCCTCGCCCTTCTTCTCCTTGACGAGACCCTCGGCCTCCATCTGGTCATTGCCGATGATCTTGCCGGCGACCTTCTTGATCTTGCCACCGATCTCGTCGACGACACCTTCCGCGCGCTTGCTCGAGTTGCTCATCTGAAAGCTCCTTGTTGGGTGATGTCCCTACATGGAGCAATCGGCAGGCCATCAGTGCGCGCCGCAGACGCGCGACGGCGCGGTGTTTGGCGGACCTGGTCCGCACAGCGGGCGGATCCGCACGCGGATGATATCGTCGGTCAATGCGTCCTCTCGCCGAGCTGCGCTCATCCGGCCTTCGCGGCGTGTTTTCCGATATCGACGACACCCTCACTCACAACGGCGTCGTCGAGCTCGAAGCCTATTCGGCACTGCTCCGCGCGCGCGCCGCAGGTCTTCGCGTGGTTCTGGTCACAGGTCGTCCCGCGGGCTGGGCCGAGGTCCTCGCATCGGTGTGGCCGGTCGACGCTGCGATCGCCGAAAACGGGGGCATCGCGTACGTCAAGCGCGAGGGTCGGCTGGAGCGGATCTACTTCGACCCCGGCGAGCCCGCGGACGATGCGCGTCGACTCACGTCGGTCGCCGAGGACATCATCCGCTCGTTTCCGTTCGCGCGCCGCAGCGACGACTCCGCGCTGCGCATCACCGATCTCGCGTTCGATATTGGTGAGCACCAGCACCTCGACCGCGCCCAGATCGATGCGATCACGGCGCGCTGCGGCGAGCTCGGCGCAAAAACCTTGGTGTCGAGCGTGCACGCGCACGCGTTCTTCCATGGCGCGGACAAGGCACAGATGTCTGCGCGCGTGGCGAACGTCCTGTGGGCAGACACGGCGCCCGACGTCGCCGCGAACTACGCCTTCGTCGGCGACTCGCCGAACGACCAGGCCGCGTTCGCGTTCTTTCACGCTTCGATCGGTGTCGCGAACGTCGCGCGCTACGCCGCCGACCTGCGGCCGCCCCCGAGCTACGTGACGCCGTCGCCCACCGGGCGCGGGTTCGCCGAGGCGATCGACCACATCCTGTCTCGGTGACGCGTGATCGACCGACCGGCGGGCGCGACCGGGGGGCCACGTCCCGAGATCCACCGCATCGGCACGCGCGGCAAGCTCGTGCTCGGGGCCGCGTCCGCGCGGCCACTACCCTGAATGCAGCACGCGACTAGCGACGCGGGGCGACGTGAACCAGCGTGTGGTTGCCGTCGGGAAACTCGACCTCGATCCGATTCGCCAGCGTGGTCAGCACGGTGCCGCGACCGAACTTCACATGCTCGACGAGCTCGCCGACCACGAACGTCTGACTTGCTGCATACGGACGCACCGGCTTCTCCGCCGAACGCCACGCGATCCTCGCCATCTCGCTCAGCGTTCCGAGCAGCGACTCGCCAAACTCCTTCGGCATCTTCGGCACGCGGTCACTGCTCGCCCGAAGGATCGCGACGTCGCGGGGAGTCAGCTTGAGCGTGACCGGCTGGTCGATTCGCTCGGCGGCCTCTGCGTTGACCGCGGCGAGCTTGTCCTTCGCCCGATCGATCGCCGTGCTCGCGACGCGCGTGTAGACCACGGTCCTCGCCTTGTGCAGCGCGAGCTGAACCGCCTGGCTCGAATCGAGCGGAACCTTCGGCTGCTTGATCATGCGCATCGCTCGATCATCAAGCTGCGCGACGATCTTCTCGAAGGAGCCGAGATGCTGCGGTTCGCACAGCTGGCGCGCCTTCGTGACGATGACCGCCCGGATCTTCGGGACCTCGCGCTCCTGGTTGCGCGCATCGGCGCGCGGCGGCGGCGGCGTCTCGAGCTCGTCATCGACCACGCTCGCCAGCGCGGCAACGAAGTCGCGGCGCGCAGCATCGTCGAGCGTGATGGTCCGGTCGGGCTCCTCGACGAGCGTCAGTCCCAGGGCAGTAACGATACAGCTCGCGACCGTGACGGGCTTTGCCGCGCGCGGTCCGCCGCCGTCGATGCTGGCGCCGTCGAGCTGAGTCGCGAGCGTTGCTTGCAGGCCGGGGTGATCCGCAAGCGTCGCTCGGTCGGTGAGGTCGATCGGGGAGTGCACTTCCGCGAGCTCCGCGAGCACGCGGTCGAGGCCGGCGTGCATGCAGGTGTCGAAGAAGCCGACGAGTAGCTCGCGCGCGAACAAGTCGCTGGCGGTGCCGGGCTTGCGGTTGTCGAGTAGCCGCGTCCCCAGTTCCTGAAGCAACCGGACGGCGTGTTTGGGAAACTCGAGCGCGGGCATATGGGCGCGCACCATACGCTCGACCCGCGCCGTCTCAGCGTCGCGGGGGATGAAAAGGCCACGGTTCGAGCAGCTTCCAGCGTGTCTTGGTCACTGCCAGGAGCTTGTGCGCGACCAGGTCCCCGATCAGGGCCCGCACCTCGACGGCCGTGCAGCCATCTTTCTCGACGAAATCGACGTACGACGCCATGGCGTCAAGGCTGGTCGGGCTCGGTCCCTCACTCTCGGTCGCATAATCCGTCAGCAT
>JAYUYE010000176.1:0-1990 GCA_043752985.1 Myxococcales bacterium | reverse complement strand
GGTTCTTGAGAAACTTCTCGCTCGGCGCGCCACCGTCGAGGAGGTGCTTGGCAACGAGGCCGAGGAACACCTTGTTGTTCGCGGCGCGCTCCTCGGCGGGACGCGGCAGCGCCGGGACGAACTCGGTGACCGGGCGGATCCGGAACATCGCGAACACCGGCTCGGGCGCATTGACCGCCTGATAGACGACGCGGAGCTCGGTCCACGCGCGATCGATACGCGGCCGGATCGTCACGATCTTCCAGGCCTTCGGATCCCCGAACACGGCCTTGTCGAACTCGGGCGCCTTGGGATCGAGACGAGGATTCGCGTGCGTCTGTGCGAACGCCGAGAGGAAGCCGTCGAACAGCACGGCCTTGTCGAGCTTGCCGGTCAGTGCCGCGGCCTTTGCCTTGTCGAACTGTGGTTTGAAGCCTTCCGCCGCGACGAGCAAGAGCTTGTCGAGCGGCCAGTCCTTGTTGACCTGCTCGAGCCGCTTGGTCTGGCGGATCATCAGCAGCGTCTCGATCACGGCGGTCTTCTGCTCGGCGACCGGTACTGGCTGCTTGTTCGGGGTGACCTCGAACGTCCACGTCACCGACTCGGAGCTCTTCCGTGCGGGCTGAGTGACGAGCAGCGTGAAGTCCGCGCTCGGCATGTCCGCCTTGGTCGGCGTCCAGGTCACCGTCTGCGTGATCGCGTCGAACTTCGCGGACGCAGGCATCTTCGTCACCTCGACGCGGGTCTCGTCGAGGTCTTGATCGATCGCGGTCGTCGCGAAGCTGATCTTCTGGCCGACGCCGACCTTCTTGATCAACGGCTCGAACAGCTCGGGCGCTCGATCCGCGGCGACGGGCGGTTCAGGCGTCGCGGGTTCGGGAGGCTTGATCACGGTGGCGGGTCCCGGGCGCGCTCCGGATCCGGGACCCGGCGGCGGCGCTGGCGTCTTGCCGCCGCACGCGTTGGTGGTCAGCGAAAACAAGCCGAGCAGAACGAGCCCTCTGGCATTCACCATTCGTGAGTCATCGTACCACCATGCTAGCTTCCGTTCGCCGATGACGACCGACCTTCCAACGCTCGCGATCAACACGATTCGTACGCTTGCGATCGACGCCATCCAGAAAGCGAACTCGGGACACCCGGGCTTGCCACTCGGTTGCGCACCGATGGCGTACACGCTGTGGCACCGCCACCTCAAGCACGATCCGAGATCCCCGCACTGGTTCGATCGTGATCGATTCGTGCTGTCGGCAGGACACGGCTCGATGCTGCTGTACTCGCTGCTCCACCTCACCGGCTACGACCTCCCGCTCGACGAGCTCAAGAACTTCCGCCAGTGGGGCAGCCGGACGCCGGGTCATCCCGAGTGGCAGCAAGGCGATCACCCGGGTGCGCACGAGACGCCGGGCGTCGAGGCGACCACCGGTCCACTAGGCCAGGGCGCGGCCAACGCCGTCGGCATGGCGATCGCCGAGAGGTTTCTCGCGACGTACTTCAACCGGCCCGGTCACGAGCTGATCAATCACTACACCTACGCGCTCGTCTCCGACGGTGACGTCATGGAAGGCGTCTCGTACGAGGCGTCGAGCATCGCGGGTCACCTCGGCCTCGGCAAGCTGATCTATCTCTACGACGCCAACGAGGTCACGCTCGACGGCCCGTTGTCCCTCGTCATGTCAGAGGACGTCGGCGCGCGCTACGCGGCCTGCGGCTGGCACGTGTTGCACGTCCACAACGGCGACACCGATCTTGCCGCGCTCGATGCGGCGATCGGCGCCGCGAAGGACGAGACCGAGCGCCCGTCGATCATCGTGATCAAGACGACGATCGGCTACGGCTCACCGAAGAAAGCCGGCACCTCGGCCGCTCACGGCTCACCGCTCGGTGATGCCGAGGTCGCCGCGACCAAGACCGCGCTCGGCTGGGATCCCGCCGCGAAGTTCCTGATTCCCGAGGAGGTCAAGCAGCACCTCGGAGCCGAGGCGATCAAGCGCGGCGCCGACGCGCACGC
>JAYUYE010000175.1:0-2000 GCA_043752985.1 Myxococcales bacterium | reverse complement strand
TCGCAGAACAACCTCGCCGCGCTCGCGTTCGAGGTCGGCGACTACGCCGAGTCACGCACGAACTGGGTCGCCGCACTCGCGGAGTCCGAGGATATCGGAGCGCTGCCGCTCTCGGCGCTGATCCTCACCAACCTCGGTGAGGTCTCCCTCGTCGAGGGAAAGCTGGACGAGGCCCGCAGCCGGCTCGAGAACGCGCTCGAGATCATCGAGGATATCGAGGATCGCGGGCTGGAGTCGGAGTGCTGTCGCCACCTCGCGCAGCTCGAGAAGCAGCAAGGCCACACGGGCGAGGCCAAAGAGCTCGCAGAGCGCGCGCTCGTGGTCGCCAAGAAAGCCGGTCTCCGCGAGAAGGAGGCCCAGGCCTACCTCACCATCGGTGACGTGCTGTCGACGAGCATCTTCGACGCGGGCGAGGCCAGCGAGTCATCCGGTGGGCTGACGCCCGCGGCGGTCGCGTTCAGCAAGGCCGTCGAGATCGTCCGCAGCATTCGCAACGAGGCTGCCCTCGGCAAAGCCCTGCTCGCGTTCGGTCGCTACAAGGCCGAGGTCGGCGACATCGCGGGCGGCAAGGACATGATTCGTGACGCGATCATGGTGTTCAGCAAGCTCGGGCTGGGCCGCCCCGCTGAAGCCGCCGACAAGCTGCTTGCCTCGCTGAGTTGAACTTCATCTTACGCAACGCGAACCGTGCGTTGGTACCTTGCCAGGTCACTTCCAACTAGGCATGGTTCCCCACCGCGATGTTCTGGTTCTGGGTCGGCTTCTTCACGCTCGTCGCGGCGCTCCTCACGCTCGATCTGGGCGTGCTGAATCGCAAGGCGCACGTCCCCACGATCAAAAATGCGGCGTACTGGACCGTCGGCTGGATGTCGCTCGGGTTCGCGTTCTCCGGCCTGGTCTACCTGATCTACGAGAACGGATGGCTCGACGCCGGCATCATCGGCAAGGGCATCGGCGGCCACGGTAACGAGGCCACGATCACGTACATCTCGGCGTACCTCCTCGAGTACGCGCTGTCGGTCGACAACATCTTCGTCATCTCGCTGCTGTTCCACAGCTTCCGGATCCCACCGCAGTACCAGCATCGCGTGCTGTTCTGGGGAATCCTCGGCGCGATCGTCTTCCGCCTGATCATGCTCGGTGGTGGCGCATACCTCGCGCACCGCTTCAGCTGGATCTTCTACATCTTCGGCGCATATCTCGTGTACCAGGGCGTCAAGCTCCTCAAGCACGACGAGAACGAGGAAGTCGATCACGACAAGAGCCTCGCGGTTCGCGCGCTCCGCAAGTTCGTGCGCATCGTCGACGGCGACTACGGCGGCAAGTTCATGGTGATGGTCGATGGGCGCCGCGCGCTCACGACCGTCGCGGTCTGCCTCGTCTCGATCGAGCTCACCGATATCGTGTTCGCGCTCGACTCGATCCCGGCTGTTCTCTCGGTCAGCCAGGAGACGTTCATCATGGTGACGTCAAACATCTTCGCCATCATGGGACTGCGGTCTCTGTACTTCGTGCTCGCGGGCGCGATGGCACAGTTCCAGTACCTCAAGCTCGCGCTCGCCGTGCTGCTGATCGGGATCGGCGCGAAGATGGTCGCGCACGACCACTACCAGATCAGCCACGTCGTCTCGCTCGTCGCGATCGCGACGATCATCGGCACTGGCGTGGTCGCCTCGATCATCGCGACGAAGCGCTCCGCGAGGAAGTCCGCTGCCACAGGCGAGCCGCCACCGGCCAGCGATCCGCCCGCAGGTCCCGTCTCGCCGCCTGGCTCTTAGCGCCGGCGGATCTCGCTGATCCGCATCCGCTTGTCGTACGCGCCGTGAAAACACGCGCGCGGCCGCGCCGTCAGCTCGGTGAGGAGCGCTGCGAGCATCGGCGGGTAATCGAGCACGAGGTCATCGAACAGCTCGCCGGCGACCATGGCTCCGGTCTCCGCGGCACCTTCCATATAGCCCTGGTAGTCCTCGGAGCAGTGCTCGCCGCAGAAGTGCTGGTCG
>JAYUYE010000174.1:0-2002 GCA_043752985.1 Myxococcales bacterium | reverse complement strand
ACCGACCGCGTGGTTGCCGCCCGCTGGCACCACGATCGGCACCGCGGGCTATGGCCGGTCGGGCGACGGCGGGATGATCAACATCGGGTACGGCCTCGGTGGGATCGCGGCGGTCGACATCGGGGCGGAGAATGACGTGCGCGGTTGTCCGGACTGCAACGATCAGCCGGACCCGATCTGGATGGGGCGCGCAGGGTTTCGGCTCGGCGTGCGGCAGGGGATGTGGGGCCGCGGTGCTCCCGCCCTCGTGTTCGGCGTGCGCACCACGTTCGCGGCGCGCGGGCACACGTTCGGTCGCGCGCGTGCCGCGGAGGCGCATCTGGTCGCGAGCTGGGTCGTCGGCCCGACGCGCATCCATGCCGGAGTCGCGGCGCTCGACGCCGGGTATCACGACGACATCTCGCTGGGCCCCACGGTGAAGCCGCTGGTTGGCTTCGAGTGGACACCGCGGGAGTTCCCGAAGTCGTCGCTGATGACCGATCTCATGTGGGTCCCGCGGCTCGAGCCGGACCGGGTGCGGCTCGAGCGCGTGATCGGCATCGGCGTGCGCTACCAGGCCCTGAGCTGGGGGTCGATCGAGCTCGGCGTCAGGAACCGCGGAGATGACGGTTTGGCCGGGACCACGGTCCTGGTGCGGGTCAATGCAGTGTGGGGCGCGAGAGATCGGACAACGAAGCCGTGATCATCCGCGGATACCGAGCTCGGCCGCACGCGCGGCCCGCCAGGTATCGAGGTCGGCGGTCGTCACGGTCGATTCGGCTTCGAGCGTCCACGCGAGGCACGCGATCAGATCGTCGGGATCCTCGAGGCCGATGCCGAGGCGAATCAACCGATCGATGCCGAGGCGGCCGACCTGATCGGCCGGCGTGAAGTACTCGGACACCGTCTTGTGATGATTGACCTTGGTCGCGATGCCGTCGAATGACAGTGCGTAGCGCAGGACGCCACACGAAACCAGAACGTCCGCGACGTGGCGGTGGCGCAGCTCGTCGGTGTCGCGCACCCGGAACGCGACGATGGAGCCGTGGCGGTGATAGGCGCGCGCGATCACGGCCGCGTCGGGATGATCAGGCAACGACGGGTGGAACACACGCTCGATCCGGGGATGTGCGGCGAGGAACCCGGCGACCCTGGAGGCGGATGCACAGCGCTGCGCGTGCGCCTTGTCCGCCGCGGGCAGCCCCGCCGCGATCCGCTGGGCCCGTGCGTCATCGAGGATCCCGCCCCGCATGGCGATCAGATCCATCAGGGTGTTGCCGAGCTCGGTGTCGTCGGTGGCGACGTAGCCGCCGAGCGCGAGGTCCTGGCCGCCGAGCGCCTTGGTCAGCGAGCCGGTCACGATCGTTGCGCCTTGCGCGAGCAGCGGCGTGGTGAACGCCCACGGCGTCGCGATCGTTCCATCGATCACGAGGTGGGCGCGCGGCGCGGATGACGCGGCGATCACGGCGCGCAGGGCAGGGACATCCTGCGCGCGCATGAGCGGATTCGTGAACGTCTCGGCGAACACGAGCTTCGTCGCCGGCGTGATCGCCGCCGCGAGTGCAACGAGGTCGCCGTCGTCGACGAAGGAGATCGTCGCGCCGACGCGCTTCGCGCTCCACTCGAAGTAGGTCTTGGTCTTGTTGTAGACCTGCCGCATCACCACGGCGTGCGAGCCCGCGGTCATCACGGCATCGCACACGAGCGCTGCGGCCTGCATGCCGCAATCGGTAACGACGGCGCAGCGTGCTTGCTCGAGGCTGCGCAGCGCGCTGATCAGCTCGGTGGTGCCCGGCGTCCCGTAGCGTGCGTAGAGGTGCGGCAGCTCGGACCATGCACCGTCACCGGCGATCAAGAATCCGGCCTTTGCCTCCTGCCAGGCGACGACGTTCGGCGAGCCGAGGAGGTCGCGCTGAATCGTCCGGTGCTCGGGGTGCAGCCAGGCGACGCCATCCGCGCGAGCGCGTGCATCGAGCGCGGTGTGGAGCTCGCGCGTGGCCGCGGTCATCTTCGCGAGGGAGGG
>JAYUYE010000173.1:0-5232 GCA_043752985.1 Myxococcales bacterium | reverse complement strand
GAACGGCACACTGCGCGCAAACGGCGCGGCCATCACCGACGCCAAGGTCGAGAAGTTGTTCGCCGCCGCGTACGCGCAGGACAAGCAGACGCGCGTCGTGGTCGCGGCGGAGCCTGCGGTGCCGCACGCGAAGGTCATCAGTCTGCTCGATCGGGCCAAGCTCGCAGGCCTCACGTTGATCGCCGTCACGCCCCCGGCCCCGGCGGCGGGTAGTGCGAGCGGCTCCGCGGCCGAGCGTGAACCCCCGGCCCCGCGGGCGGGGAGTGCGAGTGGATCGGCGGCGGGCAATGCGGCCGTGGTCCTACCGCCTGCAAACGAGATGCGGATGACGAAGCAGCCGGCAGACATCCGCGCGGGTTCGGGCTCCGCGGCCTCAGGAAGTTCCGCACCCCCCGGCGCCGCAGGCAGCGGTAGCGCTCGCTGACCGGCGTGTCGTCGTCGGGCGTGTTAGCCTTTTTTGCAATGCGCCACCACGCCGTTCTGGTGCTGCTCCTCGTCGCGGGCTGCCCCAAGGCTGGACCGCAACAGGTCGGCACGCAGCCGAGCTGGCGGGGCGGCACCACCGCGAAGCCTGGTCCCAAGATCGGGCCCGTCACGTTCGCGCCCGCAGCCGAACCGGCGCAGCGCTACAACGAGCCGCTGCGCGCGCCGCCCAAGACCGCGCTCGGTGATGCGGTGATCGCGGCGGTGCGCGACGCGGCAGGGCAAGCCGGCACCACGGTTCCCGTCGCCGATGCGCGGCTGTTTCGCGCGTGCGCCGAGCTCGCCGAGGTCGTCCCCGAGGAGGGCGTGATCGGCTACAGCCTCGTCGAGTTCGCGCTCCACCGGAACGGCATCGTCGAGCCGTCGCCGCACCTGCTCGTCGTGTGGGGCGATATCGATTCGCCCGAGCTGATCGTCGAGCAGCTCAAGCCGCGGCTCGCCGAGATCCTCGGCGATGGCGCCACGGCTCGGGTCGGCATCGGCTCCGCGAAGCGGCTCGCCGACGGTACCGGCGCAATCGTGTTCGCATTGCAGGCCTCGGCCGTCAGCACGTCGCCGATTCCGCGCGCGCTGCCCCAGAACGGCTCGTTCACGCTCAACGCGGTCATTGACGCGCGCTACAAGGATCCGGAGGTGTTCGTCACGTACGACAGCGGCTCGACCGAGCGTCTGGCGCTCAAGGTCGGGCATGCCGGCGGCTTCACGTCCGAGGTCCGGTGCGGCGCGCACAAGGGCCGTCAGCAGGTCGAGATCACGGCGGCCGATATCAGTGGCTCCACCGTGCTCGCGAACTTCCCGATCTGGTGCGGCACCACACCGCCCGCCTCGCTCACGGTCGACCCCTCCGCTGACGATGCCCCCGCAGCCACCACCGACGAGGCCGAGAAGCGGCTGCTCGCGCTCGTCAATCGCGACCGCCAGTCCGCCGGGCTAGACGCGTTGCAGTGGGACGAGAAGGTCGCGGCCGTCTCGCGTGCGCACTCCGAGGAGATGCGGCGCACGCGCAACGTCGCGCACATCTCGCCGACCACCGGATCCGCCGCCGATCGCGTGCGTGCCGCGAAGATCAAGACCGCGGTCGTGCTCGAGAACGTCGCGCGCGCCTACGGCGTCGGCGAGGCGCATCAGGGCCTGATGAACAGCCCGGGCCACCGCGCGAACATCACCTCGCGCACCGCCACGCACGTCGGCATGGGCGCCGTGTTTGGCGAGGAGGTCTCCGGTCGCCGCGAGATCTTTATCACCCAGGTCTTCACGCGCGTGCCGCCGAAGGTCGACCCCGCGAAGGCCGCGGACCTCGTGCTCCAGCGGATCTCGGCGGTCAAGCCGGTCGGTAACAGCGCGCGCCTCGCGGGCATCGCGCAGCGCCTCGCGGACGCGCTCGCAACCGGCAAGACGCGCGAGCAGGCCTATCCGCTGGTCAAGAAGGACGTCGACGGCCTCGGTGGTCTGTACGGCCGCGTCGGCAGCGTGATCACGGCAGCCGCGGATCTCGACTCCGTCGACGGCAAGTCGCTGGTCGGCGATCAGAAGATGGACGACGTCGGCATCGGCATCTCGCAGGGTCCGCATCCCGAAATCGGCGACGGCGCCGTCTGGATCGTCGTGCTCCTCGGGCAGAAGCGCTAGCGCGAGCCGAGCGCAGCGAGCACCGCGATGTCGACGAGGTCGGAGGCGGCGTAGAGGGTCTCGCCGTCGACCGGCGTCGGGTGCGCGGGGATCGTGGTGCCGACTTCTTCGGTGACCGAGCGGGCAAGAGCGGCGAACGTGGCTTCTGTGCCGACGATCGTGGCGACGAGGGAGATGATCGCGACGACATCGTCGAGCGGCTGGGAGTCCGCGACGATGCCGAGGCCGGCGGCCATCAAGGTGGGGACAGCGCCATCGTCGAGCACGACGGTGCGAGGCGTGATTGCACCGTGGCAGCCGCCGAGCTCGTGGATCGAGGCGGCTGCGCGCGCGAGGCGCTTGAGCAGGCGGAGGGTTTCGGTCGGTGGCAAGTTGGGCGCTGCATCGGCGAACGATGCGCCCGAGGGGGCCTCGAACACGGCCACGCGACTCACGCGATCGAGCGAGAGGGCGCGCTGGACGAACGGGCTCTGCACGCGGCCGAGCAGGCGTGCGCGCTCGATCGCCTTCGCCGCCTCGTCACTCTGGTCGAAGCGCTCGATCACGACGGACCGATCGAGCACCGTGTCGACGGCGCGAACGAGCTGCGAGATTGGAGTGGTGCCGAGCGGCGTCTCGAACTGGTAGCGAGGCTTGGCTTCGCCTTCCACGGTGAGCTGCGCGATCGAGTGTGGGCGACTGTCGCGGCGCGGGCGCGGCGTGATCGCTGGGCCGCGGCCGCCGACATCGAGGTGCTCGAGCTCGCGGCGCAGCTCGGCGAGCGTGGGCGTGCGATCACCGGGGTTCTTGACGAGCAGGTTGGCCAGGATCGGATCCCAGCCGGGCGCGACCTCGGTCCCTGCGGTCGAGGCAACAGGCGGCATCTCGCCGAGGTGCTGCGCGACGAAGTCGGGGCCGAGGAATGGCAGGCGACCGGTGACGGCCTCGAACAGCGTGACGCCGAGTGCGTAGAGATCCGCGGCGATCGAGATCGGGGCGCCCGTGATCTGCTCGGGGGACATGTACGCGAGCGTGCCGATCAGGCCACCGGTCTGGGTCTGGCCGAGATCGACGAGGTGGGCGACACCGAAGTCGCCGAGCTTCGCGGTGCCGCGCGCGTCGAAGAAGATATTTGCGGGCTTGACGTCGCGGTGTACGACACCGCGGTGATGCGCCGCCTCGAGGCCACCGATCACGTCGAGCGCCATCCGACGAACCTGCGCCGGAGCCAACTTCTCGCCCGCTGCGAACCGCTGTGCGAGCGAACCGCCGGGGAGAAACTCCATCGCGAGAAAGCCGCGCTCGACCGAGACGTCGTAGACCTCGACGAGCGACGGATGGCGCAGCGTGCTCGCGAGTCGCGCCTCGCGAACGAACCGCTCGTAGGCCGCGCCGCCGCGTGCACCGGCTGCGAAGAACATCTTGATCGCGATCTGGCGCCCGGCGATCTCGTCGGTGGCGAGGAACACGCGGCCCGACGCGCCCGCGCCGAGCAGGCGATCGAGGCGATAGCGGCCGGCGATAAGCTCGCGATCGCGGGGCGCCTTGCGCTCGGTGCCTTCGTCGCGCCACAGCCGGAGGTAGGCGTCGAGGTCGGCAGATACGGTCTCATCGCTCGTGCGCAGCTCGAGCAGCGCATCGCGCGCAGCGTCGCGCAAGCCCATCGCGGCGAGCGTGGCGATCAGGTGGCGCTGCGCGTCGGAGCGCAGGGTAGGCGTCTTGCGAGCCTCCTGGAGCAAACGGGCTGCCTCGGGATAGGCGCCGCGCCGCGCGAGGATACGGCCGAGCGCGAGCTGGATCGGTGCGCGCTCCCCGGCAGCGGCGAAGTCGAGTGCCTTCTCGAGCAGCTTCCCGGCATCGCGGTCGCGGCCGGCGGCCTCGAGCAGGCGGGCGGCATCGAGGTCCTTGCGGGCGCGCGTGTACAGATCGATCGCGCGATTGGTGTCTCCAAGTTTTTCGGCGAGGGGCGCGGCCTGGGCATGCTTGCGCATCCGGATCAGAACATCGAGCGCGGACCGGGCGCCCTCGTCGGTCGCAGTCAGCGTGGCAAGTAGCTCATTGGACGCCGCCGTGTCTCCGAGCTCGAGCGCGTAGCGCAGGGCGCGCGGCAGGTCGTCGCCGGCGCGGCAGGCATCGAGCGCGCCGCGAAAGTCCCAGAGCTTCTCGTAAAGATCCGCGGCCCTGGCGTGCATTCCGGACGCAAGCGCGGCGCGGGCGGCGTCGTCGTGCCGGCCCGCCGCGAGCAGCTCGTCGACGGTCGACGACGGCTGGGCCGGGGGATCGTCGGAATTGATCGCCACGCGTAAACGATGGTACCAGAGCGACACCCATGCACCAGCGCAGTGCCCATCGCTCCTTGCTCGTCGTCGGCTCCGTCGCGTTCGACGATATTGACGGCCCGTTCGGCATGCACAAGGATCTGCTCGGCGGATCGGCATCGTTCATCACGCGCGCTGCCGCGTACTTCACCAAGAACGTCTCGGCCGTCGGCGTGATCGGCGACGACTTCCCTGCGAAGTACCTCGAGGAGATGACCGCACAGGGCATCGACGTCTCGGGCATCGAGCGCGTCAAGGGCGAGACTTTTCACTGGGTCGGCAAGTACGCCGACGACTTCGCCACCCGCGAGACGATCGACACCCGGCTCGGCGTGTTCGCCGACTTCCAGCCCAAGCTGCACGACGTCCACCGCGACGCGCAGCTCGTGTTGCTCGGCAACATCGATCCCGCGCTCCAGCTCGAGGTGCTGAAGCAAGTCCGCGCTCCGGCGCTGGTCGCGACCGACACGATGAACCTGTGGGTTAACATCAAGCGCACCGACCTCGAGAAGGTGCTCGCGAAGACCCACACGCTGATGCTCAACGACGAGGAGGCACGCCTGTTCTCGGGCGAGCACAACCTCCGCCGCGCCGCCGCACATATCCTCAAGTGCGGCCCGACGTCCGTGATCATCAAGCGCGGCGATGCCGGCGCGCTGCTGTTCCACGGCGGCGGTGTGTTCGCGGCGCCGGCGATGCCGCTCGCCGACGTCTTGGACCCCACCGGTGCAGGCGACAGCTTTGCCGGCGGCCTGATGGGCTACCTCGCGTACGCGGGCGATCTGTCGCCCACCACGATCCGCACCGCCATGATCATGGGCAG
>JAYUYE010000172.1:0-5235 GCA_043752985.1 Myxococcales bacterium | reverse complement strand
GAGCGCGCGCGGAGGTACCTCGCGCAACCGGCTTCGCGGCGTGTGGAGCGCGGTGCGCGACGAGCTCTCGAGCATCCAGTCCGTGCCACTGGCGAGCGTTCTCGAGCCGCACATGACCGCCGCACAGGCGCTCGTCCATCAGCTCGGCAAGCTCGCGGAGATCGAGATCGACGCGGGCGGTGTGCGCGTGGACTCGCGCGTGGCCGAGGCGATCGGGCTGGCCGCCGTGCACCTGATCCGGAATGCTGTCGACCACGGCATCGAGCAACCATCGACCCGGGTCGCGGCGGGCAAGCCGGCACACGGCGCGATCCGGGTCCGTGCCTCCGAGCAACCCGGCACGCTGACTGTCACGGTCGACGACGATGGCGGCGGCATCGACGTCGAAGCCGTGCGTGCGCGCGCGATCGATCGTGGCCTCCTGTCGAAGAGCCTCGGCGCGACGATCGGACGGGACGAGCTCCTCGAGTACGTGTTGCAACCCGGGTTCTCCACGCGCGATGCCGTGAGCGATCTGTCGGGGCGCGGTGTCGGGCTCGATGCCGTCAAGACCGCCGTGCTGCGCGTCGGCGGAGAGGTCCGGATCGCGAGCACGCCAGGGCGTGGGTCGACGTTCACGCTCTCGGTGCCCGTGGTCCAGCGGCAGGTGCGCGCGTATCACTTCCTCGCGCCCGGCGGCGCCGTTGCGCTCGGGTTCTCGGCGAGGTGGACGCCATCGATCGTGGAGGCATCCACCGTCGACGCGCTCGACCCGGTCAGTGCGATTCAGCTCGCCGGCTCGTCCCGGCAGACCGTCACCGAGCTCGCGCGGCCGCTACGCGACCTCGTGCTGCGCCTGCGCTGGGGATTTCTCGAGATCATGCTGCGCGCGGCGACGGAGCCCGTGCTCGTCACCGCCGAGCGGATCTGCCCGACTCCGGATGACTACCCGATCGAGGTCGTCTCGATCGACAATCAGGAGACGATCCTGCTGCGACCCGAACACCTGACACGGATCATCCGGTCCGACGTCGCGTAGGTGGTCAATTACGCACCAGGGCAGGGAGGTGGTCTATTTTGCTCCACCCCCAAGACGGCCACTGGTGCAATACGCACCACTGGTCTAGATCACGAGTCGACGAGCGCGTGAGTACAATCATGCGGGAACCGGGGATCGATCACGATGAGCACGAGCACTGCTGCCGAGCGCATGGTTCTCCGTGCGGAGCTGTCGCACAAGGATCGCCAGATCATCGGGCACACGACCGAGCTGACGACGCGGTCGGTGTTCGTACGAACGGATGCGAAGCTCGCGATCGGAGATCCGGTCGGCGTCCGGCTCTCGTTCCCACGGCTGCTCGCCCCCCTCGAGCTCGACGCGCACGTCGTCGCCACCGACCCTGGCCTCGGCCACGGCTACCCCGCGGGCGTGACGCTCGAGTTCGATGCGGCTGGCCTCGAGCACGAGCGACTCGCGCAGCTGTTGCGTCAGCCCGCCGCGGCGAGCGGAGTGCTCGGCGAGATCCACCGGATCCTCGTCGTCGAGGACAGCGCGCTGATGCGCGACTTCATGCAGCTCGGTGCCGACCGATTCATTGGCTCCGCGGTGCAGGTGACCGTCCAGACGACGGACTCTGCCGAGCAGGCGCTCGTTCACCTCGGTCGCCAGACCTACGATCTCGTACTGGTGGACCTCTTCCTCCCCGGGTTGATGGATGGCGCCGCGCTCGTCCGCACGCTGCGCGAGACCCATGCGGATCTTCCGGTGATCGGCTTGAGCGTCGGCGGTGAAGCTGCGAGGGCCGCGTTCCTCGCCGCCGGAGCGGACCTGTTTCTCGACAAGCCCGTGGTCGTCAAGGATGTGTTCTCGACGCTGGAGAGGTTGACGCTGATGCGAGCAAGGAGCACCGCGTGAAACGGATCCTGTTGATGGACGACAGCCCCGTGTTCCTCGACGTCATGCGACACGCTCTCGAAGCGGAGGGCTACGCGGTGACCTGCGCGAGCAGCCTCGAGGAGCTCGATCGCGTCCGTCAGCAAGGTCCGTCCGACCTGGTGCTGATGGATGTCCAGATGCCCGAGGCGTTCGGCGACGACATCGCGATGACCTTTCGCCATGCGTACGGCATCGAGGTTCCGATCTATCTGCTCTCGAGCCTCGAGGAGAAGGACCTCGCCGACCGCGTGAAGTGGGCCGAGATCGACGGCTTTATCTCGAAGAACAGCGGCATGCAGGCCGTGATCTCTCGGGTGCGCCAGATCCTGGAGCCGTGAGCCCGCCGTGGATCGAATCGACAAGCGCAGCGACCTGCGGACCTCCATCACGTTGATCGTGGACTACGAGGGTGCCGACGACTTTCTGACGGACTACACCGAGAACCTGTCGCGCGGCGGCACGTTCGTTCTCACGTCCCGGCAGATCGAGGTCGAGACGACGATCAGGCTCGTGCTGTCGTTTCCGGGTCTCCTCGCGCCGATCTCGGTCGAGGGAATCGTGCGCTGGGCGCGCGGCGGCGACCAACCTGGCGTCGGGATCGAGTTTCTCGATGGTGCCGGTCGCGACCGACTCGCGTCGATCGTGGAGCGCATCGAACGCCGCGATGCGCGCATCGTCACCCGCGTGCTCTCGGTTCTCATCGTCGAGGACAACCCGCACATCGCAAAGCTGATCCAGGATGGCCTCGAGGCGACGGGGCGCCGCGAACCCGACACGGACCTCGCCTTCACGGTAGCGAGCGCGGGCGATGGCGCAAGGGCCCTCGAGCTTCTGAAAGCGCACCACTTCGACGTCGCGATCGTGGACGTCTATCTGCCGGTCATCCAGGGAGGGGCCGTGATCTACCAGGCGCGTCGCGAACTCGGTCTCGTGAGGCTGCCGATCATCGCCGTCTCGGGCGGCGGGGAAGGTGCGCGTGCGGTCGCGCTGGAGGCGGGCGCCACCATGTTCCTCGACAAGCCGATGCGGCTGCGTTCGATGATCGCGTCGATCCGTGAGCTCACCAAGCTCGCGGTCGAGGGCGTGTAACCTGGCCCGCGATTCTGCGAGTGAGCGTGGGCAGCGGGGAGCTCTCGCTGGCTCGTGCTCGGCGCGCTGAGCCCACGCTACCGGCGCTGACCGTCATCGCCACGGGGGCCGAGATCGTTCAGCCCTCGCGCGCGTACAGCTTGCTGATGCCGCGGTTCTCGAGCCAGCGCGGATCTTCCCCGGAGATCTTGCCGGCCATTAGATCGGCACGCAAGGCGCGCTCGACCTCCGAGAGCTTCTTGACCTCTGCCATGAAGCGATCGGCGGCCTTCTTGTACAGGGTCGGTCGCGGCTTCTCCGCCTTGAGATCGTCGAAGTCGATGGGCGGTCCGAACACGGTGATGATCGCCTTCGAACGCCGCCCTTCCTTCGTGAAGTTGACGCGGACGTCCTCGAGGATGTTGTTGCCGAGGCCATTGATGAACGCGGGCACGACCATCGGCTTCGCGAGCAGGGCGACCTTGCCGACGCCTGGCTGCGCCGGCAGCAGCGCATACGGATCCGGCCCTTTGCCGCGAGTTCCCTCTGGGTGCATCCCGAGCACGCTGCCCGGCCGCTGGAGAATCTCGACCATGCGTTCGAGCGCCTCTTCATTGAGCTGACGGCGCTCTGCCTGGCGGAAGATCGGCGGATACATCGCGCCGCCGGCGATCGCCGCGTTGATCACGATGCCGAGCGGCTTGTCGTAGAAGAAGTTCGAGCGCACCGGGAATTGCAGCGACTTGCTCCACGGGACCGGGCCCATCCAGCAGGCGAGCAGCATGCAGTAGGAGTCGAAGAAGCTGCGGTGGTTGGCCACCAGCATCACTCCCGAGGTCGGCTTGAGGGCCATCAGGTCTTCGAGACCGTGGGCCAGGATTCGCCGGGCGATCGCCTGGCGGACCCAGACGTACGAGAAGCCGCGGAGAAACTGCGTCTGCAGCCACTTGCCGCGGGGGTCCTCGTTCGCGAACTCCCCGAACCGGAGGGCGAGCTTCTCGACGCGGGTCAACGGGGCGTCCTGGGCCATCCCGCGACGACTTACCACAGGATCCCCACCCATCGGTTTGACCGCCCCATGGATTGACCCCGCACGGGCAGCGTCCTAATTTCTGCAACATCTAGATGTCACTCGAATTCTCCGCGGACGCCCAGAACAAGATCGCGGCGCTTTGCGAACGCTACCCCACGAAGCAACCCGTGGTCATGGCGGCGCTTCACCTGGCGCAGAAAGACTTCGGCCACCTCTCGGATGATGCGCTGCGGCTGGTCGCAGCGACGCTCTCCCTGCCGTATGCGCACGTCTACGGCGTCGCGACCTTCTACACGATGTATCGCCGCGAGCCGTCGGGCAAGACGACGATCCGGATGTGCACCAACATCTCGTGCATGCTGCGCGGCGGCTACGAGGTGCTCGCGGCGTTCGAGAAGCAGCTCGGCGTCACGAAGGGCGGCACGACCGCGGACAAGCAGTTCACGCTGATCGAGGAGGAGTGCATCGCCGCCTGCGCAAACGCGCCGTGTGCGATCGCCGGTACCAGGTACCTCCTCGACCTCACGCCCGAGCAGGTCCCGGCGATCATCGCGGATCTCGAGAAGCGCCCATCCCCCGAGTCGGAGGTCGTGTAATGACTGCACCGATCGGCACCAAGCTCGTCTCTGCTCGGTTCGGCAACAGCGAGGCGAAGACCCTCGCTGGCTACGAGAAGACCGGCGGCTACGGCACGCTGCGCAAGGCGCTCGCGATGCGCCCCGAGGACATCACGAACGAGGTCAAGGCGTCGAACCTGCGCGGCCGCGGCGGTGCAGGGTTCTCGACGGGCATGAAGTGGAGCTTCGTCCCCAAGGAGGCGAAGGCCGTCCACCTGGTGTGCAACGCCGACGAGTCCGAGCCGGGTACGTGCAAGGACCGCGAGCTGATGTACTGGGATCCGCACCTCCTGATCGAGGGGATGATCATCTCGGCGCACGCGCTCAAGGCCGTGCACAACTACATCTACATCCGCGGCGAGCTGATGCGCGAGTACGTCGTCCTCCAGAAGGCCGTCGACGAGGCGTACGCGCGCGGCTACCTCGGCAAGAACATCCTCGGCACCGGCCTCGAGGTGCAGCTCACCGTGCATCGCGGCGCGGGCGCGTACATCTGCGGCGAGGAGACCGCGCTGCTCAACTCGCTCGAGGGTCTGCGCGGGCAGCCGCGCCTCAAGCCGCCGTTCCCGGCGGTCAAGGGCCTGTTCGGCAACCCGACCATC
>JAYUYE010000171.1:0-5236 GCA_043752985.1 Myxococcales bacterium | reverse complement strand
CCGCTGCATGTGCACCCACTCGGCGAAGTTATTACGCGGGTTCGTCTCGCGGTCGTAGGGGAACCCGGTTGTCAGCAGCGCCTTGTCGAGCCGCGAGGTATTGCTCACGTGCAACGGCAGGCCCGCACCGTCGTGCGCGCCGCAACCGCGCGCGGCCTCGAACCACCAGCCGAGCCGCGGAGCGTGAACGACTCCGGCGAGCAGCGTGCCGCGATCCTCGACTGCGATCGACACGCACCAGATCGGCAGACCATGGGCGAAGTTCACCGTGCCGTCGATCGGATCGACCAGCCAGCGCAGGCCCGATCCGGATCCAGGCGCCGCGCCGGCCTGGCCGCCCTCCTCGCCGAGCACCGGGATCCCCGGCGCGTGCTCCTCGAGCACGGTGCGGATCAGCTCCTCGGACCGCAGATCCCACTCGGTGACGAGATCGCGAGGGTTTTCCTTGCTCCGGATCTCGTCAGGCCGCGCGGTCTCCAGCAGACCCGAGGCAGCACGAACCGCTGCGCGCGCCGCCGCGAGCAGGTCGACCGTCATCAGAGATCGAGGCGCATAGCGACGAGCTGCGCGCTCTTGCTGCGGTCGGGGTCGCCGATGTTCGCGAAGGTCTCGCTGTTCGCGACGGCCCGGGACAGCGTCGAGCGATCGACCACGCGGAACCCGAACTTCGCCGCGAAGAAGTCGCTCGCGGTCTCGGTGAGCAGGTAGATCCGGCGCACCCCGCGCCACCGCGCCTGGCTGACCGCCATCTCGGCGAGCATCCAGCCGTAGCCGGCGCCGCGGAACTGCTGGTCGACGGCAAGCGAGTGCAGGATCGCATCGTCGCCGTGCACCTCGAGGGCGACGACTCCGGCGAGGCCGGTCTCGTTACGCAGCGTGTAGAAGCTCGCCATCTGCTCGTCGCGCGCCGGCTCCGCGAGCCCGACGGATGCGAGCAACGTCTTGACGGAGCCGTAGTCGGCGCGGTGCGCCGGCCGCATCGCGTCGCCGATCGCGTCGAGCAACTTGTCGTGGAGGCCATCGAAGCTGCCCGACGACAGCACGCACACGACATCGCCGGGCGCGGCACTCTCGGCCAGCTGCTTGACGATGATGTCGACCTCGGGCGTGTATGCGGCCTTGGTGCCGCGCTGGTGCAGATCGAGGGCGAGCCGCTCGGGGTCGAAGCGATCGGCGGCCGGGATCTTCGCCGGATCGAACAGCCGTCCGACGATTACCTCGTCGGCATACGCGAACGCATCGGCGAACTCGTGCTGGAACGTCTTGCGCCGGCTCGTCGCGGAGCGCGGCTCGTACACGGCGATCAGGCGGCGCTTCGGGAAGCGCTTGCGCAGCGCCTTGAGCGTCTCGCGTACCGCGGTCGGGTGATGCGCGTAATCGTCGAGCACGGTGACGCCACCAGCGATACCGCGCAGCTCCTGACGGCGGCGCACCCCTGCGAAGCTAGCGATGCCGCGCTGGATGTCGCGCACGGGAACCCCGCGCGAGTGGCACACCGCGATCGCTGCGAGGCAGTTCGCGACGTTGTGACGGCCGACCAGCAGCGTGTCGAACCGCTCGATCTTCTCGTTGTTGTGATGGACGTCGAACGAGACGCGGCCGCTCTTGCCGACCTCGCAGTTGCTCGCCCACCAGGTCACGCCAGCAGGAGCGTTGCCATCCGAGGTCGCATCATCGACGACGAGGTACTGCTCGACCTTGCACGCAGCGAGCTTGGCGATCGCCAGTGCATCGAGAGAATCGGCCGCGACGACGAGCAGGCCGTCCGCGGGAAGCAGACCCGCGAGCTTCTTGAAGGTGTCCTTCACCGCATCGAACGACGCGAAGATGTCGACGTGGTCGAGCTCGACCGACGTCAGGATCGCGGTGGCCGGGCGGTAGTGGAGGAACTTGGGTCCCTTGTCGAAGAACGCGGTGTCGTACTCGTCGCCCTCGATCACGAAGTCCGGGCCCTTGCCGAGCCGATAGCCCTGACCGAGCGCGACCGGAACGCCACCGACGAACAGCGACGGATCGCGCCCCGCCTCCTGGAGGACGTGCGCGATCACCGAGGTCGTGGTGGTCTTGCCGTGGGTCCCGCACACGACGATCGGGTGCTTGCCCTCGAGCAGCCGCTCGCCGAGGACCGCGGGGAACGACGTCAGCGTGGCGCCCTGCTCCTGCGCGGCCTTGACCTCGACATGGTCCTTGCCGTGAACGTTCCCGACCACGACCAGCTCGGGCTTCCATGCCAGGTTGTCGGCGGCGTACGGCATCATCACCGGAACGTTGAGCGCGGCGAGTTGCTCGCTCATCGGCGGATACACCGCGGCATCCGAGCCACGCACTTCGTGACCGGCCTCGGCAAGGAGCCCGGCGACTGCACCCATCCCGGTGCCCCCGATTCCGATCAAGTGAATCTTCACCCGCCGCGCAAGGTACCCATCCGACCTCGTCGGGTAAAGCGGCGGGATCGGCTATTCTCGAAGCCCCAAATGGACCCGCCGCAGCACGAACGCCGGCATCACTTTCGGGGCAAGGCGCGCCCTGGACGCGTGCTACCGCTCCGGTTCCGCGCACCGCCTCACACGGCATGGGTCGAGGCCCGGAGTGGCAACATCGGCGTCGGTGGCGCGTTCATCGTCTCGGCGCTGGTTCAGCCGATCGGCGCATCGCTCTCGATCGAGCTCACGCTGCCGACGACCGAGCAGACCTTTCAGCTACCCGCGGTGGTGCGGTGGTCCGCCGCGACCGGGATGGGCGTCCAGTTCGTCGGTGTCGATGTCGACGTGTTGCTCGAGCTCAACGACTACTTTTCGTCGCTCACGAGCACTCCGGGCACGTAGCACCAGCTCGTACGTTCCCGACGGGATCCGCATCGTGGTGTCGGTGAATGACACCTCGACCGAGTCGGCGCGGGTCGACGACCTCTCGAGCGGATCCTCAACGTCGAGCGGGAAGCCATGCTCGACGAGGTACGCATCGAGCGCGACCAGATCAGGAAACGTCACCAGCGCACTGACGTCGACCGAGAAGTGATGCGCACGTGGCCCGAACGCTGCGACCCACGCCGCGTGCTCGCTCTCCGCGCGCAGTGCGAGGTAGTCGGCGCTGGCAAGCTTCCAAGGCCGTCCGAGCTTCGCGAGATCATGACGTGCAAACCCGGGCGGCAGCTGGGCCACGAGCCGGCCGATGATCGCCTGCGCGCACGGTGAGAGCTCGGTGACCGCGACCTCCGAGATCAGGAGCGTTGGGAGCTCGGGCTGTGGCGGCACCCACGACCGCGCTCGCAGGTGAGCCCCCTCGGTGCGCGGTCGCCAGCCAAGCTCTTCGAACGCTGCGGCCAGCGCGGTGATCCCGATCGCGAGGCCCGAGAACGTTCGCACGACGACGTGGTCGTGATGGATCAGCTCGCCGCGTGCAGCCAGGAGGTGGTGCACACGTTCCGCCTGCGGCGTCGACCCGACGTAGTCGATCCACAAGGCATCGAGGAGACCGGTGGGGCTCACTCTGTGAAGGATGACCAAGGACGGCCGAATGGAAAGCACCGCACACCGTGAGCAAAGGCCCCGTGCTCAGGGGCTCACTTGGTCGGACGCGAACACGCCTTCGGGTCGGGCGCGACGGCGCCCGACACCGGGCTCGCGATCAGCACCGCGCCCGAGCACGGCACGAACACGCGCCACGCGAGTACGTCGACAAGCAGGCCATCCTTACCCCCGACCTGCCACTTCTTGCGATCGGGGATCCTGATCACCATCTGCACCCGCGATCCCTTGATCGATTCTGCGTAGGCCTTCGCCGCAGTCTCGTCGGGGAACTGCCTCGCATTGTCGTAGAGCGGCGCGGTCGTGAGCTTGCCGCCCTCGACGCGCGCAGCCGCACCGGTGACGTGGAATGGCTTGCCCTCGAGCTGCAACCCGGCGCACCGGATGCACGACGTGAGCTGCAGCGCCATCGACTTCTTCGCCGCGCTGAACGTCCCGAGCACGAACGCCTCGGGATCCGCGTCGACGAGCAGCGTTGCGCCGAGCTCTGCCTTCGCGCGCGCATCGCGGACGAGGCGACACTGCCGCTGCTGAACCTCGTCGCCTTGCGTGCACGGCGTGACCAGCGCCCAGATGACCTCGTCGAGGTTGGCGACCTTGCGTGCGGCAGCTGCCTGCTGCTCGAACGTGTCTTCTGCGATCGCGGGCGCAGCGAGTGCGGTGATCACGAACGTGGAGAGGACCGCGCGGTTCATTGGAGCTTGTGAGTGAGATAGGCCTTGAGGCGGAGCTCCGCGTCGACTGGATCGTTGATGACGATCGGCACGGTCGCCTTCACCTCGTCATCGAGCTCGATGTAGAGCGCCTTGCGGGCGTCCGCCTCGTCGGCGAGCTGGCTCGGCGTGCGGCCGCGGACCGCCTGCTCGGTCAGGTGGCTGACGTACGACTTCAACTTGTCGTAGATGCCGCCGCCGAGGAACGCGGTGATTTTTTCGGCTTCGTTCGCCATCCGATCGAGCGCCTGATCGGCGGCTTTCGGAAGTGTGCCGCGCGCGGTGCCCTGCGAGAGCTGCGCGCAGACCCGGAGCACCATGACGTCGTCGATGACGCCGATGCCCTCGTTCCAGTCGGGGATCAGATCCATCCGGCTCACCATGTACAGGAGCGCTGCACCGGCGAGCTTCTTGGAATCGCGATCCGAGCTCGGAGACTCGAGCACTGCCTTGAATGCGTCGATGTCCTGACGGATCGTGTCGGCCCAGCTCTTGAAGACGTCGATGTGCGCCACGTGCCCTCCTGATCGCGACGGTACGTCAGGCCGCCAGGATTTGAAATCAGGGGTGGCAGGCGTTCGCCGCGGCGGGCTTGCAGATGCCGCGGTTGTTGCACGTGCCGACGGTCCCGGTTGCATCCCGCGGGCACGGGGTGCTCGCGTCGCAGGTCCGGGTCCAGACCGTCAGAGCGAGTCCGATCACAAGGGCGCGCATCTGATGATCCTGGACGATCCAGCCCATGTAGGATCGGCGCATGCGGATGACGATCGCTCTCGTTCTGGTTCTCGGTGCGTGCGCGGGCGACGAGGTCGACGAGGGAACCGGCCCGGTCTGCACCAAGGCGCTCTACGACAAGTGCAACTCCGAGCACGACTGTGACTCGAACGAGTGCCACAACTTCATGGGGGACGGCTTCCAGGTCTGCAGCACGAGCTGCAGCGCGGTCGTACCGTGCCCTGACAACCTGGGCGTTCCCGTCGCGTGCAATACGATGGG
>JAYUYE010000170.1:0-2005 GCA_043752985.1 Myxococcales bacterium | reverse complement strand
ACCGCGGAGTGTCCGCGCGTGTGACCGTGCATGGGTAGGAGGCCGATGTCCGCGTCCAGCCCGCGCAGCCGCGTTACCGCCGGTAAACCTCGCCAGGTATCGCCCGCCTCGGTGTAGACCTCCCACTTCGGCCCGTGCGCCCACTGCGCCTCGAGGTAGCGCTCGCGCTCCTTGTAGTGGGAGCGCGTCATCGCGGCCGCGTGCTCGCGGCTATGCAGGTGAACCTTCGCCTTCGGGAAGTCCGGAAGACCGCCGGCGTGATCGAGATCGAGGTGCGTGATCACCAGATGGCGGACGTCGGCGACGTCGTAGCCGAGCGCCTGGACCTGCGCGAGCGCCGTCTCGCTCGGATCGAGGGTCGGCCCGGTCAGCCGCTTGAACGCGGAGCTGAGGCCCGTGCGGCCGGCGCAGTCGTCCATCCCGAACCCGGTGTCGATCAGGACGAGCCCATCGCGCTCGGTCTCGACGAGCACGCAGTGCGCGACCATGCGGCCACGGCCCAGGCCGACCTCGCTCCACGCCCCGGAGCCGAGCCAGAAGCCGGCGACCGGGCACATCGTCGCGCAGTTCAGGTGATGGATGGCGCGGATGGTCATGCGCCGACGGTATCGCAGCTACTGCTGGATCACGAGGCGCACGCGATAGCCGCTGTCGAAGTTGCCGTCGACGAAGATCGCGCCGCTGTTCGCGGCGGTCGCGGCAGGCTGGGGCGGCGTCGACAGGTAGCTCACTGCTTGCAGCACGCCGAGCATGCCGACGAACGCGACCGTCACCGGAATCGTGCGCGGCTTGAACCACTGCCAGCGCGCCGCGAGCCAGCGCCCGAGATCGCGGGTGACCACATCAACCGTCCAGCCCGGCGCCCGCACCGTGGCCACCGGCAGCTCGGCGTACTGATCGAACAGCATGGGATCAGTATCCTTCGTGATCGGCGCGCGCGCAGGTTTCGAACCGCGGCGCTTGCGGCCGCGCGTGTAGAACACAGTGCGCCGTCGCCCGAGTGGCTTCGGCTGACCGGGTAACCATCCCGGCCAAAGATGGAGGAAGCCCGGCTTTGCCGGGCGACCGGGATCGATCACGTCGGCACGATCGAGTCAGGTGCTGCCTGACCGCGCTCGAGGAACGTGCCGTTCTGCTGATAGCGCCGGCGTTGCAGCTTGTTGAGCGAGACGCGCGCTTTCCACCCGAGGTAGGCGCGCGCGAACATCAGCATGTTCGAGCGATCGAGGTATGGGTTCTTCACCTTCGGAGCGACGGCGACGATCGCGAGCACCTGTTCGGCGACCGAGACCGGACAGCCCTCGAGCCGGACGACCTCGCCCGATAGCTTCGCTTTCGCGGAGGCGAGCTTCGCGAAGATGTCCTCGTGCTTCGCCGTGTGCGGATCGAGCGTGGTGCGCTCCTTGTAGATGTTCTTGATCTCGATCGGCTTGTCGTTGAGCGTCCCCTTCCATGCCGCGCAGTCGCCGATGAAGATCACCTTCTCGCCGGGCTTCGCATCGATGTCGCCCTTGTAGTTGCCGAACACGACGTGCATGCGCGGCAGCTTCGAATCGGTGTCCTTGTCGAACACGCGAAGGATCTCGATCGCTTCTTCGATCGCACCGGGACAACCGCCCCAGCAGTAATCGCTGTGCTCGGGCTCGGGCGGCGGTCCAGCGTACGCGGTGATGTTCGTGCCCTCGAAGTACTTCTCGACGCGGATCAGGCCGACCTTGAAGCCCTTCGCGCGAGCCTGCGCCTCTTCGAGCGTGACGTCGCCGGTGATCTTGATCTTGCCGAGGTCCGTGCTGCCGAACCCGTGCTCGGCCGCGAGCCGGATGTGATCGACGGTGTTCGGATCAACGCCGATGATGTTGCAGCACACCGCGTCGAACGCGACCTGGCTGTTGCCCATGATGATCAGGCCGAGTGGGAACGGCGTCGGCGTCAGCATGCGTCCTTCGCCGGCGGTGATCGCATCGATCGCGATGAACGAGGGCTGGATGATGTGCTGGAGGTCCGC
>JAYUYE010000169.1:0-5238 GCA_043752985.1 Myxococcales bacterium | reverse complement strand
GGACCTCGCCGAACGTCAGCAGGGCGTAGGGCAGGAGCTGCCAGAGGATGCTGATCTTGTCGCCGGTCTCGTCCATGTAGACCTGGAGCGAGGCGACTGCGATCCATGCGAGACCGGAGAACAGGATCCCGGCGGTCATCCGGCGCAGCGCGGTGGGCTCGAGGCCGATCTTTCGCAGCCACGGGTAGAGCACCATGTTGTTGAACGGGATCAACATCATCACGAGCGCAGGATTCGCCAGCTGCATCTGCGACGGCTGAAACGCCTTGCGACCGGTGGGGTCGAGCGTCCAGTCGGGCAGCGCCATCTTGCCGCCCTGGATGACCCACTCGCTCGCTTTTTGATCGAACAACGAGTGAAACGGCGTGACGAGCGCGAACACGATCAGGATGCGGAGGACGGCGCGAACACCGTCGACGGCGACGTCGCCATGCTTGGCGCGTGCACGCTCGAGCTGCATCGCGGTGCCGACGCCTCCGAACGCGATCAGGAGGACCACGGAGAGGCACATCGTGGGGATGATATCGAGGAGGCCCGTCCACCACAGGCCGTACGAGCCGATCGCGGAGACCACGCCGAGGATCGCGATCGAGGCCCCGAGGTTGCCGCGCGCGGGATCCCTGGTGGTCAGCGCGGTGCGGACGACGCGCATGAACGAGTCCGGGTTGTTCGGCGAGACCGGGACCATCACGTACATGCGGCGGCCGAGCCACAACACGAGCGTGGCGATGAACATCAGCGCGCCCGGGATGCCGAACGCGACGCTCGGCCCCCACGTCACCAGGAAGAGCGGCATCAACATCGACGCGAAGAACGAGCCGAAGTTGATGATCCAGTAGAACGCGTCGAACACGACCTTCGCGAGGTGCTTGGTCTTCGAGTCGAATTGATCGCCGACGAACGACGCAACCAGCGGCTTGATGCCGCCGGCCCCGAGTGCGATCAGGAACAGGCCGACCATGAAACCGGTGACGCTGTCCTCGAAGATCGCGAGGCATGCGTGGCCTGCGCAGTAGATCAGGCTGAACGCGAGGATCGTGTTGAACTTGCCGAAGAATCGATCGGCGAGCCAGCCGCCGAGGAGCGGGAAGAAGTAGACGCCGATCACGAAGCTGTGGAAGACCTCCTTCGCGCGGGCGTCGCGCGCGGCCTCGGTCGGCAGGAACAGGAACAGCGACGTCACGAGGAACGTGGTCAGGATGTTCCGCATCCCGTAGAAGCTGAACCGCTCGCAACCCTCGCTCGCGATGATGAACGGGATCTGGCGGGGCATCCGCGCCTTGGGATCGGGCGTGCTCATGGACGCCGCGGGTCATAGCACGGGCCTGTCCCCTACCATCCGATGGAATTGTTGCGTAGCGTTGCCCGCGCAGATGGTCACGCTCGGTGAATGGCTCGCGCGTGGCCCGTTCGGGCTCGCGATGTCGAGCGGGTTCTTCGCCTTCTACGCGCACACCGGCATGGCGACCGCGTTGCTCGCGCGCGGGCTGCGTCCGATTCATGTCGCGGGCTCGAGCGCCGGCGCGATGGTCGCGGGCGCGTACGGCGCCGGCATGGAGCCGGAGCACCACGGCAAGGTCCTCGGCGAGCTGCGGCGCGAAGACTTCTGGGATCCGGGCTTCGGGCTCGGCGTCCTTGCCGGCAAGAAGTTCGACGCCCTGCTGCGCAAGATGCTGCCGGTCGCGCGGTTTGCGGACTGCCGCGTCCCGGTGCGGATCAGCGTGTTCGACATCGTCGCGCGTCGCACGCGCGTGATCGAGTCCGGAGATCTCGCGACCGCGATTCGCGCGTCATGTGCGGTGCCCGGCATGTTTCACCCGGTGTGGATCGATCGCCGCCCGTACTGGGACGGCGGCATCCTCGACCGGCCGGGAATCGCCGGCGTCCCGCCGGGGCGCTTGCTCTACCATCACATCAGCGCACCGGCGCCGTGGAGTCGCGAAGGAGCGCGCGCGCTTGCGATCCCGCAGCGCACGGACATGGTCACGCTCGTGATCGAAGGTCTCCCGCGCTCGAATCCATTTCGGCTCGAGGAGGGACGGCGCGCACTCGAGGTCGCGCGGATCGCGACCGAGCGAGCCCTGGATCTGCCGGTCGACCAGGATCTCGTCCGCCTCCGCGTGTGAGGCCGAGGCGGCGAGGTGTCGATCGAACCTGTCCTCAGTCTGCGACGACGTGCGACGCGTGCGACACGCGGTACGCTGTCTGGATGAGCAAGGCGTTCACCAAGGAGAGCGACGACCTCCCGGATCCCCCGGTCCGGCGGCTCGGCGTGCCGGTCCCGGAGCTCAACGTCGTCACGCCCGACGGTCTGCGTGCCGCCCGCGCGGAGCTCGACGAGCTGAATCAGCACGCCGGCGATCCGGACCGGATCCGCGAGCTATCCGATCACCTGCTGACCGCGACCGCCGTCGAACCCGATGATCGCGACGTGGTCGGCGTCGGTGCGACGGTGGTCGTCGAAGACGAGCACGGCACCCAGCACACCTACCGGATCGTCGGCGCGATTGAAGGGGACGCGAAGCGCGGCTGGATCAACTGGATGACGCCGCTCGCGCAGACGCTGTGGGGAGCTCGTGTCGGCGACACGGTGACGCTGCCGCGTGGCGACGCGGAAGTTGTCAGCGTGGCGTACTGATCACTGCGCGACGACGATGTCGACTTCGTTCGACAGGTCGCGCCCCCACGAGATCTCGAGGCGCCCGATCACCTGCCACTCGATCGGGCCCATCGTCGGGCTGACCGCCGAGGCGATCGTGCGCGCGACATCCGCGAGCGGGTTCCCGCCCGCCGATGGCTTCGCTTTGAGATCGAGTGCATCGGGTGGCACGACCAGCTCGAGCTCGTACGAGCCCGGGCCGAAGGTCTGCGACGGTGCGAGCTCCTTGTCGAACTGATAGACGTCCGCATGCGACGCGCCGACGCCCTTGCCGTCGTTGCCGCTCTTGACGGTGATGTACTTCTGCCGCGCGCGCAGCGTGACGACGAGTCGCTTCGCCTCGACGGGCTCGGTCAGCGCGAGCACCAGCTTTCCTGTGATGGTTCCGCCCGGTGCGATCTTGGTCTGCTCGAGCTCGAGCTTGACCGCACCGCGGCCGAGCCCGGTGACTTGCTTGCCGGTCTTCTGGACCTGCGTGCCGACGGTCTTGCCCACTTCCTTGAGCTGACCGCCAAGCTTGGAGAAGAACCGACCCGCCCCTTTAATCACGTCATCTGCATCCGCCATGGGCGGAGCATGCCACGTGTCAGCGGACGGTTTTGGTGGGACGGGGCGCGTTCGCCCAGTTCTCGATGACGGTGTCCTCACCGCAGCGATCGAGATACTCATCCGCGATTCGCTCGGCCCGATCGCCCTGACCATCCATCACGAGCTGCTTGACGTACTCGCGCGCGACCGGCGGATCGCAGCGTTGACCGATCGCGAGCTCGAGGTACTGGATCTTGACCTTGCGCTGGCTCGCCACCTCCGACAGCTCTTGCCGCATCGCCGCGCGCTCGTCGACCTGCGGCTCGGGGATGCTCGACATGAACCAGGTCAGCACGGCGAGCACCACGAAGCTGACAATGCCGACCACCGGCAACCGGTTACGGCGACGAAGCTCCGGCATCTCTACCAGGTCGTGCGTGCGCTTTGCGATTGCCTTCCAGTCGGCGCCGGGAATCGCGAGCTTGAGCTCGGCGATCGCGCGCCGCGCATCCTCGAGCGCCTCGACATCGACCGCCTGCGTGCGATCTTCGTTTTCGACCGCGAGAGAGCGCCGAACGTTTGGCCGCATCTCTTCGTACTTCATCGTGTTCGCACCGCGCGCCGCGAGGACCTCGCGCGCCCGATCGAGCTGGCGCCAGATCTCGGGATAGTCGTCCTGGATCTCGCGCATCGCCCGCCAGCGCTCCGGGTCGCGCGGGTTGCGGATCCGATCGGCGGACTGCTCGCACTGCGCCATCAGCGCTTCGCCGATCAGGATCGAGCCGACCGCGCGGTCATGCTCGTCCATGGCGAAGGCTTCGTCGCGGTACATCCATTCCAGTGTTGGGGATTCGGGGACGCCTGGCAAGCACCCTCACTCATCGACAGGTCTCCCCGGTTGCGTACGCGAACCCGACGTCTCGATGGGTCAGCGTCTCGAGCGCGAACAGCCCGAGCGGCTCGACCTCGTATGGCTTGCACATCTGCCGGAACATTCCTGAGTGACCGCAGCGTCCATCGGGGAACCCGCATTCGACGTGCTTCGGCAGGAAGAACAGGATGAAGATCGCGATGATGCCTGCCAGTCGCTTGCCGCGCGACGTCATGCTCGGGTGCGAGATCATGGTCCCGACGATTGTAACCAGGTTGCGTCCCGCGGGCGATGGTCGACGTTGCGTCCGGTCGCGCAACCCCGCGAAGCTGCGAGGTGATCTCGTGGCGCCATCTCCCTCGTTGATCTCACCGCCGTCACCGGAGGCTGCGGAGGCAAGAAGAAGTGCTGCTGCCCGCCGCCGCAGTCGGGGCCGGCGTCGCAGGCCGCGTCGCAGCTGCCGCCGAGCGACAACGTCAACGTCGCCGTCAACGTTTTGCAGTGATCAACGCGCCCCGAAGTTGGCGCCGACGCTGAGCTCGAGCTCGCTGAGCTTGACGAGGCCCGCCCAGGTCCACAGCTCGCCCGGCGCATGCGCGCGGACGTCGGCCGTGATGTGCTCGCCGTCACCTGCGAGAACGATCTCGACGGGGACCGGCGGCAGCTTCGGCGAGCCAAGCGGTGCCGGCGAACCGCCGAGCGTGAGCGTCCAGCTCAGCCTGATGTCGAGCATCGCCGTGACGTGAGCCTCGTTGTTCGAAGTCCACACCGCATTCGCGGTCGTCTCCTTGATGAGGTCGATGCGGACGTCGGTCATCTGCGCGTGGGTGTCGCCGAACACTCCCGGCGGGATCTCGAGCGGCTTGAACACGATCTGCATGCCGTCGATGGTCAGCGCATCGCGCGCCTCCGAAGACACGATGAGCTCGCCATTCTCGATCTGGAGGTCGACGAGGCCGCCCTTCCAAGCTGTCCCGACCTTGCGCTCGGCGGTGATCGAGCCACCGCTCTCGGCCGCCGTGACCTGAAGGCGCGTCGGGGCTTCGAGTAGCTCGCGCATCGATGCCGGAGGCGGCGCGGGTGGATCAGCGAGCTCGGTGGAACACGCGGAGAGAACGATGAGCAGGCCAAGTGCGCGGGTCATGCCGCACTGCGTTGCACGAGGTACGCCAGTGTAGGC
>JAYUYE010000168.1:0-2015 GCA_043752985.1 Myxococcales bacterium | reverse complement strand
GCGCCAGTTCGCGAGGGCCCGCTCGACATCGACCAGCGACGTCGACACGCGATGCTCGATCAACGCGGTGACGACTGCCTGTAGCCGGGCAAGGGTCTTGGGGTCGCGCTCGAGCATGAGCAGCTGACTTAGTACGAGGTTCCGCGGGCGTAAAGGCCCGAATGAATTTCTTGGGATCTTGGCTCAGGCCTCGACGAGGTCGGCCAGCAGTAGCACCACACGCTCGGGGACGGGAATCGAGACGAACTTCGCGAGATCGACGACCGCGCAGACGACCAGGCCCTCCGCGCAGAGCGTGCGCTCCCGCCCGACTTCGGGTGCCCGCGAGACGCGATAGCGAAACGTGATCGATTTCTCGCCGAGCTTTTTTACCGTGACATCGATCTCGGCCGAGTCCCCGAACCGCAGCGGACTTTTGAACTCGCACTCCGCGCGCACCGCGGGGAACCCGATGCGATCACGATCGATCAGCTCGGAGTACGCACGCGGTCCGATCCGGGCGCGCCACAGCTCCTCGAATGCGAGGTGGAACAGATGGAAGAACCGCGGGTAATAGACGATGCCGGCGTGATCGACGTCCGCAAACCGGACCGGGGTGGTGAACGTGAAGCTCACGCGCTCACCGCAGGGAGCACGATCCTGACACCGCACGCGGCCGGAACACCGGGGCAGGGGGGCGCGAGCTTCTCGAGCTCGATCGCGACCTGCGCGTGCGGGTACAGCTCCTGGATCTTCGCACCGATCGCACCGGCGAGCGCCTCGAGCAACTTGAACGTCGACTTCGTTCCAATCGTGACGACGACCTCCGACACCTTCCAGTAGTCGACGGTATCGGCGATCTTGTCCGACGCCGCTGCCGCCTTGAGTGGGAGCTCGAGGACGAGGTTGACCCGGAACCGGCGCGTGCCGCGTCGTTCGGCGGCGGTGTAGCCGTGGTTTCCCTCGAACTCGAGACCGCGGACAAAGACGCTGTCGATCACGTCGGCAGGCTACTACAATCCACGAATGACGAATCTGCCTGGGGTGGCACTCGCTGTCTTCGCGGCCCTGGTCGTCGGTTGTGGCGGCGGCGGGACGACGCAGTCGACGACGACCCAGCTCTCGAACAACACGAGCGCGAAGGGCCCGACGTCATCGAGCGCGTTGTTCACGATCACGACCGATTCGATGGGGCCGATCACGGGCAAGACGCCGGCGAACCTCACCGCGCTCCGCGAGCTGCTCGGCAAGGACGGCTACGAGGTCCGGCCGGTCAACAACAGCGGCGTCGAGTACCACGTGTCTCGCAACGCCGAGCTTCTGTTCCGCGTGATCTCGAACGACGATGGCTCGCTGTTCAACGTGCACGTCGACAGTGGGAAGATCGAGATCACGCAGCATCCGCAATGGAAGATCGGCGCGCCGTTCGTCGGTGACGACGTGCTGACGACCTGTGAGTGCTGGGGCGAGCACCCGGTGTGCTTCAAGACCGGCGAGCACGTCGCGGTCGCCTTCAAGCGCGCGTGCGATGGGCTCGACGACGCGCGCATGCGCAAGGTGCTCGCAGGGGTCACCGTCGACCATGCCGTATGGAGCCCGACGCCGTTTAGCGCGGGCTACGAGAGTGGTGGTAGCGATCCGTGCGGAGGCAGCACGCCGGGAAGCGTGATTCCCGCGGGCGCCAATCCGTGCGGCGGTCCCTAAGCCTCCGCGTCCTCGAGCTCGGCGCCTTTGATCTTCATCAGCTTCTTCTTGATCATGGTGCGCTTGAGCGGGCCGACAAAGTCGACGAGCAGCTTGCCGGTGAGGTGATCGTTTTCGTGGAGGATGCAGCGCGCGAGCAGCGCCTCGCCCTCGACCTCGAACGTCTGGCCGTCGAGGCCCATCGCGCGGACCTTGCAGCGCAGCGGCCGCTTGACCTTGATGTAGATGTCGGGGAACGACAGGCAGCCTTCCTCGCTGTCCTGCTGCTCCTCGGAGACCCACGTGATCTCGGGGTTCAAGAACGCGACCGGTGGATCGGTCTCCGGGCGCCC
>JAYUYE010000167.1:0-2017 GCA_043752985.1 Myxococcales bacterium | reverse complement strand
CCCGTACGTGCCGCCGAGCTGCTAGCGGCGCTCGACGATCGACACGCCGACTGCGTTCGTGTCCTGATCAAACCCCCTTGCGCAGGTGCGCTGATCGCTGCGACCCCCGAGCGCCTCGTGCACCGCGACGGTGATCACGTTCAGTGCGATGCCCTCGCGGGCTCGATCGCGCGCACCGGGGACCTCGATGCCGCAACTGCGACGCTGCGCGCGAGCGCCAAGGATCGGCGCGAGCATCAGCTCGTGGTCGACGCCATCCGCACCGCGCTCACGGACGCCGGCGCACAGGTCGTCGAGCCCGCCGTACTTTCTGAGCCCGCCGAGCCCGCCGTCCGCGTGCTGCGCCACGTGATCCATCTCCACACGCCGTTCCGCGCGGTGCTACGCACTCCACGCCACGTTCTCGAGCTCGCGGCGCGACTGCACCCGACGCCCGCCGTGGGCGGCACGCCCACCGATGTCGCGGGCGAGTGGATTCGCACGCGTGAGCCGGTCGCGCGCGGCTGGTATGCGGCGCCGGTCGGCTGGTTTGATCTCGAAGGCAACGGGGAGCTCGCCGTCGCGCTGCGATCCGGGGTGATCGCGGGTCACCGCGCGCACCTGTGGGCGGGCGCCGGCATCGTCGCGGGCTCCGACCCCGATCGCGAGCTTGCCGAGACCGAGATCAAGCTGCGCGCGATGCTCGGCGCACTCGGCGTGATCGACATGGAGGCTCCGGCGCGATGACCGCGGCGGTCCAGACGATCTGGTCCGAGCTCCTGGTCGCCACGCTGGCCGATGCGGGCATCGCGACGTGTGTGCTCAGCCCGGGTTCGCGCTCGACGCCACTGGTCGCCGCACTCGCCGGCGAGGCGCGCCTCGAGCTCGTCACGATCATCGACGAGCGCGCCGCAGCGTTCTTCGCGCTCGGCATCGCGCGCGCCACCGGTACACCGGCCGCGCTCGTGTGCACGAGCGGCACCGCCGGTGCGCACTATCTCCCTGCGGTGATCGAGGCGAGCCTCGCCGGCATCCCGCTCGTCGTGATCACGGCGGATCGGCCGCCCGAGCTGCAGGCGTGCGGCGCGTCGCAGACGGTCGATCAGGTGCATCTATTCGGCGGCTTCGTGCGCGGCGCCTTCGACCTTGGAGCCCCGGTCGGTCAGGTCCCCGCGCTGCGCGGCGTTCGTCGCAAGCTCGTCCAGGCGATCACGCTGGCGCTCGGTCCACACGCGGGTCCGGTCCACATCGAGGTTCCGCTCCGCAAGCCGCTGGAGCCGGCACTCCCGTCGACCGACGACGAACGAGCCCTCTCACGCGCTGCGCTCGAGCTGCGCGGCCCGGTGACGATCGCGCCACCGCGCCTCGCCGCGGATCCCGCTGCGCTCGCCGCACTCGCCGATGCGATCTCCGCGGAGCCCGATGGCGTGATCGTGGTCGGTGCGATGCCCGCCGCGTTCGCCGCGTATCGCGACGCTATCTTCGCGCTCGCCGCGCGCGCCGGCTATCCCGTGCTCGCCGAGGCCGGCAGCCAGCTGCGGTTCGGACCACGCCCTGTCGGCGTCGCGTTCATCGACCACGTGGATCTGATCGCGATCGCGCAGCGTCCGGCGCCCCGCCTGATCCTTCAGCTCGGCGCCGAGCCCGTGGCCGCTAGCTGGCCCGCGTGGCTCGCCGCGATCACGCCGCGGCGCTGGGTCCTCGGTGGCGCGACCTGGTCCGATCCTGATTCGGCCGCCCATCGGGTGATCCTCGGCGACGTCGGTTCCGCGCTCACCGCGGTGCTCGCACGCCTCGGTTCGGTCGAGCGCAATGCCGCGCCCGCGACGTTCGGAGATCGCGAGAGCACCGGTCCCGGCATCGGCGTCCGCGCGCACCTCCGCAGCGAACCCGCAGCCACCGCGCCCGCGACCCTCGAGCACGCGACCGCCGCACACGCGCTCGTGGCCCCCTCCTACCCCGCGGACCGTCGATCTTTCTCGCGGATTCGCACCGGCGCGTGGCTCGACACCTGGCGCGCGCTCGAGACACGCGCGCA
>JAYUYE010000166.1:0-5263 GCA_043752985.1 Myxococcales bacterium | reverse complement strand
ATCGAAGCGACCCCCAATGGGGGCCGCGTCGTGCTCCGCGTTCGCGCCGGCGCGGCGGGTGTCACGCTCGAGGTTCGCGACAGTGGTCGAGGCATCTCTGCCGAAGATCTCGAGCGGCTCGGCACCTCGTTCTTCACCACGCGGCCGAACGGTACCGGTCTCGGCGTCGTCCTCGCACAGAGCGTGATCACCCAGCACGGCGGCACGCTCGACTACAAGAGCACCGTCGGCCAGGGCACGACCGCGACCATCCTCCTGCCCGTCGAGGCCACCGCGAGCCCCGATCTCGATTCGCGCGTCGCACGGGTCGAGGCGCGGGCATGAGCACGATCCTCCTCGTCGACGACGAGCCTGGCGTCCTGTTCACCCTCAGCGAGGTCCTCACCGACCGCGGCCACCGCGTCGTCACCGCGCGCTCCGGCTCCGAAGCACTGACGAAGCTCGACGAGGCGGACACCGTTCTCACCGATCTCTCGATGCCCGGCATGGATGGGCTCGAGCTGATGGCCCAGGTCGTCCAGCGCGACCCCGCGCTCCCAGTCATCCTGTTGACCGCGCATGGCAGCGAGCGCGTCGCGGTGGCGGCGATGAAGCAAGGCGCCTACCACTACCTCGCGAAGCCGTTCGACATCGACGAGGTCTCGGTGGTGATCGAGCGCGCACTCGAAGCGCGCAGGCTCCGCGTCGACAACCGCCGGCTGTCCGCGGAGCAAACTCTCGGTCGGCGCATCATCGGTGCGAGTCGTCCGATGCGCCGGCTGCTCGAAGCTACGAGCCGGGTCGCCGGCCGCGACGTCACCGTTCTGGTGCGCGGCGAGACCGGTACGGGCAAGGAATTTGTCGCCGAGCTCCTGCACGCGCAGTCCTCGCGTTCGAACAAGCCGCTCGTCCGCTTCAACTGCGCCGCACTCCCCGCCGACCTCGCCGACGCGGAGCTGTTCGGTCACGTCAAGGGTGCGTTCACCGGCGCCACCGCGACCCGACCGGGGTTCTTCGCGCAGGCCGACGGCGGCACGCTCATCCTCGACGAGATCGGCGAGCTGCCACTCCCCATTCAAGCCAAGCTCCTGCGCGCGCTGCAGGAGGGCGAGATCCAGCCCGTCGGCTCGGGCCGGATCGAGAAGGTCAACGTCCGTGTCGTCGCCTCGACCAACCGCGACCTCGCGGCAGAGGCAAAAACCGGCGCGTTTCGTGAGGACCTCTACTACCGCCTCGCGGTCGTCGAGCTCGTGGTTCCGCCGCTGCGCGATCGCAAGGACGACATCCCTGCCCTCGCCGCCGAGTTCGCGCGTCGCTACGGCGAGAAGTTTGGCCTCGGCACGATCACGCTCGAGCCGCAGCTCATCGATGCACTCTCTCGCGCGGACTGGCCGGGCAACGTGCGCCAGCTCGAGAACACGATCGCGCGGCTCGCCGCGCTCTCCACGGGAGGACTGATCAGCGTGGCCGACTACGAAGCAGCATCCGGCTTACCCCCTTCCGTCTCCCATGACGCCATGCCGGCCGCCGACGACGACGCGCCGCTCACCGATGCGCGCAACGGCCCATCGCTCAAGGAGCAGGTCGAGGCGTTCGAACGCGGCCTCGTTGCCCGCGCGCTCGACTCGACCGGCGGCAATCAGTCCGAAGCGGCGCGCCGGCTCGGCGTCAGCCGCGTCACGTTGATCGACAAGCTGAAGAAGTACAATCTGAACACGAAGCGCTGACCGTCACGGTCGCGTCGCAACGTAGATGTCCGGGGTGCCGGCCCTCGTGCTGCTGATGTAGATGCGGCAGCTATCGACCGAGAGCCAGCTTGCTCCTTCGTACGCAGGCGAGCTGAGCGCAGGTAACGGCATCGCCGACCCAAAGGAATCCGACGTCGACGCACGCGTTGCGACCCAGATGTCACCCACCCCCAGTTCACCTGCCGCTCCTGACGTGAAGTACAGCGCGAGCTCGTCGGCTGACAGGGCGGCATCGGATTCGTCGACGCCCACCGTCGAGACCTCGACCATGGTCGGCAGCCCGAACGTCGTCCCGGTGAATGCCGAGCGATAGAGATCGAAGTCGCCGGCCCGCGCGGACGTGAAGTAGAGCGCGCTCGCCGTGAGAAACGGCTGGATCTCATCGGATGGCGTGTTCACGTTTGGAACCTCGCCGACCAGCGTGAACGACGACGTGCGCGAGCTCCGTCGAGCAACGTAGAGATCAGCAGATCCCGTTCCGCCCGTTCGACTCGACCGAAACACGAGCGTGAGCTCGTCGGCGGAGATCGCGGGCTCGAATTCGGCGGCCGGGGTGTTGAGCTCGCCGATCGCTGTGAGGCTGAACGGGCTGCCCGGACTGGCGCGGCGAGCAACGTCGAGATCGATATTGCCAACGCGCGTCGTCCACAGATAACCGGTGAGCTCGTCGGAGGTCAGCCGGATCGTCGCTTCTACATAGGTTGGATCCGCGAGCCCGGGAACCGGAACCACAGGACCGAACGGCGCGGTCAGATCGCAGGCCGGCACGACGCCATCGACATCGCCGGGCTCGCCGTCCCCGGGCACGAGCTCATCAAATCCGATGCGCCCGCACGCCGCGAGTGCGAAAAGCAAGACCGCTGCGCGCCGCAAGATTCCAGTCTACATGATCAAGGAGAGGTTGCGTCGGTCTCGAGCACCGCGAGCGCGAGGTGCGTGACCGTCGCGAGGTGCGCGAACGAGACCATCGCGAACGTGTCCGTTGCCTTGTGATAGTGCGGCGTGTGAACCGGAAGCTCGCGCAGATACCTCGCAGCGGCGAGCACGATCGAAGTGCGCGCCGACGACGATCAGGCCCGTGCCGCCGGTCGTCGAGTCGAGCGTCGCCACCACGTTGCCGCCGGTCGTATACCCGTGTCGCACCGGCGCATAGCCGAGTGCCGTCAGCTCCGCGAGCAGGTCCGTCCGCGCCGCGTCGCGCTCCGAGACGCTCGCCCGGTGCATCAGCCGCACCCCGGGCGTGACCTCGGTCTCGCCGGCGAGGTCCGAGACGATCCGATGCTGGTACTCATCGAGCCACACGCACGTGCCGAGCGCCGTGCACTCCGCTGCATCGGGCGGTGTATCGGGCCCCTCGGTTCCCCCACCGCAGCCGAGCACGGTGACCAGCCGTGCCGAGATCGTGCGACGCATCCGCGGCCCCTACGCCACCCCCGCCACGGTGGTACACGGAGAGGATGCGCACCTGGTGGATCACGCTCGCCTTGCTCGCGTGCAGCGCACCGCGCGAGCCGCTGACAAACACGGCGACAGCGGGCTCGTCGCTCCGCATCGGCCCGACCGAACCGCTCGGCTGGCTCGGGCTCGCGACTGCCACCAAGAACGGCGACACGGTCCCGCGCCACGCACCGGTCAGCCCGAGTCATCCACTGATCACGCTCGCGGAGCGAGACGCACTCCCCGCCACCATCTCCGCGGTCGCCACGACCGGCGGCGTCGAGCAGTTCACCACCGGGGCGCGCGCCAAGGTCCCCTACGGCTGCGACGACCACACCCTCGAGGTCACGGCGTTCACCGGACCGCGGCTCACGCCCGGCGTCGTCTGGCTCCTCCCGCCCACGCGTCCGACGAACTGGCAGCCCGCGCCCGTTGCCATCACCTCGCGCATCGCCACCCCCGCACAGCGCACGTACGCGATCGGCCCGCTGACGCTCGACCTCACGCGCACCTCCGACCTCCGCGGCACGCTCACCATCAGCCGCGACGGCAAGCCGATTCACACCGCGCCGTTCGAGCGTCACCTCATGGAAGGCGCTGACACCGCACCACTCAGTCTCGCCGAGGGCGGCCCCGGCATTCCCGAGCCAGTCGCCGCGTGGGCGATCGCCGACTCCGGTCCGATCATGCTCGTCCTCACGCAACCCGGCTACGAAGGAACGACGCTGCGCCCCATCCTCGTCGAGGCGACCTCGGCGCGCGTGATCGAGGCGATGGAGATGTACCTGTACTCGTGCGCGTTCTGAACCCGCTGTGATACAGCCTGCCCATGGAGCCCATCGTCCACGTCTGCAACGGCGACCGCACCGCCGACATCCTGTCCCTCGCCGATCTGCCCGGCGAGATCCGGGTCTGGGCCGACGCGCTCGATCAAGGTCCGGTCCTCCCGGTCTCCGATGACGAGCACTACAAGCACCGCACCGAGTTCTGGGCGACCCGCGGCTTCCCCGCCGACGGCCAGCTCGCTGCCTGGGATCGCGGCGTCGACGAGGGCGCGAAAGCCGACGAGCTGATCCTGTGGTTCGAGCACGACCTGTTCGACCAGCTCGCGCTGATCCGCCTCCTCTCGCGGCTCGCGCGCCGCGGCCTCCCGCAGACCCTCACGATCGTCTCGATCGATCGCCACCCCGAGGTCCCCAACTTCCTCGGCTTCGGTCAGCTCAAGCCCGAGCAACTCGCCGAGCTGTGGCCGCGCCGCACGCCGCTCTCGCGCGACGCGATCGACGAAGCGATCACCGCATGGATCGCCATCACCTCGGCCGATCCGCGCGCGCTGCCCTACCTCACGCGTCGCATCAAGGCGCTGCCCTTCCTCGCCGGCGCGATCGAGCGCCACCTCGAGGACTACCCCGACCCCACGAGCGGCATGTCGCGCACCGAGCGTCAGGTCCTCGCGGCCGTCGCGCGTGGTGAGTCGACGTCCGAGGCGTTGATGCTCAACTCGCACGCCAGCGATCCACGCTATCCACTCACGGACGCGCGCCTCCTCGTCACGCTCCAGACCCTCGCGCGCTGCGGCTTCCTCGAGGGCGCACCCTCGGGCACTGCCTCCGCGGCGCTCACGTCTGCGACGCCGACCGTCACTGCACTCGGTCGCCAAGCTCTCGCCGGCGCGATCGACCGCGTCCACGAGGTCGGCATCGACAACTGGCGCGGCGGCGTTCACCTCGCCGGCAAGGGCCCGGTCTGGCGCTGGGACAGCCGCGAGCGCAAGCTGATCGAGCGCTGAGCGCACGACCTCCCCCGCCCACGTGGGCAGCTCGCATCGCGCAAGCGGCTCGAAGCCACGGCATCACGAAGCACCTGCGCGAGCGCATCCAGAGGCAGGGTGCTTCCACCGCCGGAACGCGCGATCGGAGGCTGCGCCGTCGACGTTGGCGAACGCCGAGACGTGGACGACCGGACCGAAGCACACAGCGGCGCATTCCCGACGGCTGATGTTCAGCGGCGACGCTTTCCAACGAGGCGCTGCGCAACCAGGATGTCTCCTATCGCGCTCGTGACGCGAACCTCGATCTTGGGGTAGTCGCGCTCGAGAA
>JAYUYE010000165.1:0-2019 GCA_043752985.1 Myxococcales bacterium | reverse complement strand
GGGGCGCGGTGGTCGATGTCCAGGCGTTCGACCTCGAGGTCGGGATCAGTCGGGCGCTCGAGATCGCGGCAGGTCGGTTATGATGGCTTCGAGATGGCCGCGAAGTTTCCGAACCGACTGACGCTCGGCATCGATGAGGCGGGCCGCGGGCCGGCGATCGGTCCGATGGTGATGGCGGCCGTCGCGATCGATTCGCGCCACGCAGCCGTGTTGAGCCGCAAGGGCCTGTGCGATTCGAAGTCGTACGGTGCCGGTGACGAGGCGCATGCGATCCGCAGCGAGCTCGCCGCCGAGATCCGGACCCGCGCGACGTTCGTTGCCACGATCGAGGTCGAGCACACCGAGATCGACGAGCGCGTGAGCCGCGGCGAGCTCAACGTCCTCGAGCGCGAGCTCGCCGCGAAGCTGATCGGCCAGGCGCCCCCGTGCGATCGAATCATCGCCGACGGCAAGCGGATGTTCGCCGCGCTGTGCGGCCGGTTCGACAGGTTCGAGTCGCACGATCGCGCAGAGGCAAAGCACGCTGCCGTAGCCGCTGCCTCGGTGATCGCAAAGGTGCTCCGCGACGAGCGGTTCGCCGCGATCCGCCGGCGGTACGAGAACGAGCTCGGCCCGATCGCGGGTGGCGGATACGCGAATGCGGCGACCCGGCAGTGGGTGCGTGCGTATGTCGAGCGGCACAAGCGACTCCCCGACGAGGCGCGCCGGTCGTGGCCGTTCGCGTACGTCGTCGATCTGATCGGTGACCAGCGCATGCCTGGCCCCCAGGCCGAGCTGTTCGCGCAGGTCGACCTGGCCGACTGACTACTCGGCGGCGGTATTCGGCGACGTGTCGGGCATGCAGCGATTGATCGCGGCGTTGTTCGCGACCCGGCTTCTGTAGGCCGCCGGCGCCGTGCTCAGGATCTTCTGGGCGATCGCGCGGACCGCAGTACAGTCGCCGCGTGCGGCGGCGGTCTCGCACTGCTTGACGAGCCGATCGAGCGTTGGCGTACCGCCGTCCTTGGAGGTCACGCGATCCTCGCCTTCGATCGAGGGCGCCGGCGTCCGCGCGAGCGGCTTCTTCGGCACCTGCTTGTGAGCCTCGACGGGTGCGCCCGGAGCGTCATCCTGCGCGATCGAGAGAACCTGCGGAGCCGCCGCACCGGCACCGCCGATCGTCCCACCCTCGAAGCTCTCCCCCGACGCGAGTGCTCCGGTGTCCGGTTGCGCGCTGGTCGGCGGCGCCGGCGCCGTGGCCTTGGTCTTCGTCGCCGGCCTGGCTCCGGCAGACCTGCGAGGCACGGCGACCACCGGGTCGGCGACGGTATCGGCAAGCTTCGTCACCGCTGGCGCCTGGATGCCTCGCTCCAGATCCATGACCGCAGAGGAGCCCGCGGCAGGAGGCGTGGACTCGCCCTTCATGCGCGTCTCTGTCAGATCGACCGGCGAGCTCTCATCGACCGCGGTTGCGTCGACGTTCATCTGCGAGCTGCGCTGCGTGACGATCAACGCGCCACCGAGCAGGAGCGTGACCGTCGCGAGGGCGAGCACGGGCGGACGGCGGAGCGTCGCGGCGATCCGCTGCCACCACGCCGGGTGGCCGGCGTGCTCGAGCTCGGCGGCCTTGGTGCGCGCCGCGGCCATCAGCGATGCGAGCCCGCGCTCCGGAGGCTCCTCGTCGCGCATCGAGACCCAGACCGCGCGTAGCTGCTGGAGCTGCACGTCGTCGTCGTGGTTGTCGTCCGAGGTCACGGTGCGGCCTTCGCCAGATCCTTGTACTCGTCGAGCTCGAGCCGTAGCTTCTCGAGCGCATAGCGCATGCGGCTCTTCACGGTGTTCTCGGGCACACCGACGACATCCGCGATCTGCTTGAACGGCATGTCGAGGAACTCGCGCATCAGGAACACTTCGCGCTGCTCTTCGGATAACGCGGCGATCGCGAGCTGCATCGTCTCGTGCAGCTGCTTGTTCACCGCTTTGCGATCACTGGCCATGTCGTTGCCGGGGATCACATCCATCAGCGTGCCGCTCTCTTCG
>JAYUYE010000164.1:0-5269 GCA_043752985.1 Myxococcales bacterium | reverse complement strand
CCTCCTTGTAGATGTCGGGCGAGAACGGTGCGGCACCGAACCGCAAAGCGCGCTCGAGGTGCTCGAACGCCTGCTCGATCCGATCGAGGTGCATCGACGACAGCGCCGCGTTGTAGCGAATCGCCGGGTGGTCCCAGACCTCGATCGCCGCCTCGAACCGCTTGAGCGCGTCCGCGTAGAGGTCCTGCTCGAAGTAGCCGTTCCCCTCGGTGTAGAGCGCGAGCGCTTGGTTCTGCTGATCCTTGGAGACCCCGGCCGCCCACGGCTTGTCCTCTGCGCGCGCGACGGACACGCCGAGCACGATCGCGAGTACGAGGAAGACCCGGCTGCCCACGGCTCCACGATATCAGAGCCATCGCGGAACGACCTGCCGCTTCGCGCACGGCGGTGCGCAACCGGGCTACGTTCCCGCACCATGGCCGACGACGACTCCCCCGCCTCCGAGCCGGCATCACCGGCGCCCGAGCGCGGCAAGCCGCATCGCGCGATGCTGATCGGGATCCTCGTGGGCGCGGTGCTCGGGCTCGCGGCGAACGAGCTCGTGCGGCGCGGCATCATCGACGCGTCCGCGGTCGGCTACGTCGTCGACTACGCCGCGTACCCGATCGGCCAGATCTTCCTGCGGCTGCTGTTCATGCTCGCGGTGCCGCTGATCTTCTCGGCGCTGGTCACCGGGATCGCGGAGCTCGATCCGCGCGCGCTCGGTCGGCTCGGCCTCAAGACGCTCGGTTACACGGCGCTGGTCTCGACGGTGTCGGTGTTGATCGGGCTCGCACTCGTGACGCTGCTCCGCCCCGGCGAGGGCGACAACAAGGAGCTGATCGAGCTCGCCGCCGAGCTTGCGAAGGGCCGGCCGCCGATCGAGGCGGCGAAGGGCACGGGCATCACCGGCATCGTCTCGATGATCCCGACCAACCCGATCGCGGCGGTCGCGAATGGCGACATGCTCGGATTGATCGTGTTCTCGCTCGCGATCGGCATCGGGCTCGCGGTCGTCCGCACCGACAACACGAAGCGACTGCGCGAGACGATCGCCGGCCTCAACGAGGTCACGATGCACCTGATCGCCGCGGTGATGAAGATCGCTCCGTTCGGCGTCGCCGGCCTGTTGTTCGCGAGCTTCTCGACGCTCGGTGTCGACCTGCTCGGCAAGATCGCTGCCTATGTCGGCGTCGTGGTGCTCGCCCTCTTGCTGCACACGTTCGGCACGTACTCCGTGATCTTGTGGGCCGCCGCGAAGCGCAACCCGATCAAATTCTTCCGCGATATCCGGCTCGCGATGGCGACGGCCTTCGCAACGTCGTCGTCGAGCGCGACCCTGCCGACCACGCTGCGGGTCGCCGACGAGGAGCTCCGGTTACCACGGCACGTCAGCCGGTTCGTGCTCACGGCCGGCGCATCGATGAACCAGAACGGGACGGCGTTGTTCGAGGGCGTCACCGTGCTGTTCCTCGCCCAGGTGTTCGGCGTCGAACTGACGCTCGCCCAGTCCGCGGTCGTGATGCTGATCTGCATCCTCGGTGGCATCGGCACCGCGGGCATCCCGGGGGCCTCGCTGCCGGTGATCGCGATGATGATGGCGATGTACGGCATACCGGCCGAGGGCCTCGCGCTGATCTTCGGCGTCGACCGGTTCCTCGACATGTGCCGGACCACCGTCAACGTCGCCGGGGATCTGGTCGTCGCCGCGTGCGTCGCTCCAGGCGAGGTTCAGCGCACCGGCTCACCGTCGCCGTCGTAGGCGGGCCGCGCGAGCCGCGCCACGTTGCCGCACCGCTCGTGCCGTGCAAATCCCCGCCAGATCTGCCACGGTCCAGGCGTGCGCGGGATCCCCGGCAAGAAGCTACTCGTCGGACTGCTCGGCATCTTTCTCGCCGCGGTCATCCCGGCGGTGATCCTGCCAACGCTGGTCTGCAGGAACGATGGCATCGAGCTGCCCGACCTCGGCGCGGTTCCCGCGTTCGCCCTCACCGACGAGCGCGGCCTCGCCTTCACCGAGGAGGGCCTGCGCGGCCACCCGACGATCGTCAACTTCGTGTTCACCCGGTGCGACACGATCTGCCCGGTGATCTCGATGAAGATGGAGAAGCTCCAGGAGCGGCTCTCGGATCGTCGCGCCGAGGACATCAAGCTCGTCTCGATCACCGTCGACCCGAAGCACGACACGCCGACTCGGCTCGCCGCCTACGGCGAGCAGTTCCACGCGCGCAACGACAAGTGGCGATTCTTGACCGGTGACCCCGAGAAGGTGCGCGCGCTCGTCGAAGGGCCGTTCATGAACTCGATGATGAGCGAGGGCCTGACGCCGACCGGCGCGCCCGCGATCTCGCACAACGGGTACTTCGTGCTCGTCGACGCGAACTTGATGATCCGCGGCGTCTACGACTCCAACGACATCAAGAAGCTCGACCAGCTCATGCACCACGCCCGGTTCCTCGCCAGGACGTCCCGCGGCTACAAGTTCGGCGGCGGTTAGGGCACACTTGCACCTCCGTTGGGACCGACCCTAAACATCGCGCAGGTGGTCCTCGGGATCGCGATCCTGTACTGGGGCGCGGAGTGGTTGATCCGCGGCTCGGCCTCGGTGGCGCGCGCGTTCGGCGTCAAGCCGCTCGTGATCGGACTCACCGTCGTCGCGTACGGCGCATCGGCGCCCGAGCTCGCGATCGCGACCAAGACCGCGCTGACTGGCCACCAGCCGATCGCACTTGGCACCGTGATCGGCTCGTGCGCTGCGAACATCTCGCTGATCCTCGGGCTGACCGCGCTGGTCTCGCCGCCCACGATCGATGGTCGCGTGATCCGTCGCGAGATTCCGATCCTGCTCGGCTCGGCGATCGCCGTCCCGCTTCTCCTCCGCAACGGGATCCTGTCCAAGCTCGAGGGCTCGATCCTGATCGGCTGCGCCGTGGTCTTCACGATCGTGACGCTCACCGTCTCCGCACGGCTCGACCCCGACGACGAGCTCGAGATCGAACGCGCCGACGAGAGCGGTGCCGTGATCGGCGGGCGCGCACGGCCCCGAGCCTCGCGCGGCGCGGCGTCGCTGATGACCGCGGTCGGCCTGCTGCTCCTGGTCGCCGGCTCGGATCTATTCGTCCGCGGCGGCCGCGGGCTCGCCGACATGGTCGGGATGTCCGAGCGCATGCTCGGACTGACCGTGATCTCCCTGGGTTGCGCCCTGCCCGAGCTGATCGCCTCGATGATCGCGGCGCGCCGCGGCCACGCCGCTCTCGCGATCGGATCGGTGATCGGCTCGAACCTCCTCAACGTGTTCCTGGTCCTCGGGATCACCGCCTACCTGCAGCCGATCACCTTCGGCGAGCGGATGCACACGGTCGAGCTGATCGGCCTGGTCGCGATCACGCTGCTCGGCGTTCTGGTCCTCCGGACCCACCGGCGAATCTCCCGGGCGGAGGGCGTGCTGCTGATCCTCGCGTACGTCGCGTTCATCGTGCTCTCGGCGCTGCTGTAGAACCGGGCAGATCCCGCCTGGATAACGGGTAGTTGGACCGAGAACGACCGTTCGCTATGAATGCGCATCGGCCATCTCAGGTCGCGGAAGCCAAAGACAGCACGACCCCGTAGAGACGGATCGCACGCTTTCACTATAACGCTCCGAGATGAAGACCACGCTTGCCGGATTGCTGTCCCTCTCGGCGCTGCTGGTGACTGGAATGACGGGGATCGCGAGCGCGGAGTTCGTGCAAGGCGACATCGGCGACGCCGCCCTCAATCCGCTCGCCACCCCGTGGACGCGCCCGCAGGCGACCTACAAGATCGTCGACCCCGGTCTGCCGACCATCACGGGCGACGGCGTGTCCGCGGTCCAGTCGAACGTCATCTACCTCAACAACTGCAAGCCGAACGGCTGCCAGGTCACCCCGGGCCAGGACAACTCGGCGACCAATCGCTCGAGCATCCCGGAGCAGGCCTCGACCGTGACGGCATTCGCGTACAGCGACTCGAACTGGCAGCAGGTCGTCCAGTGCGTCAAGGACACCTACGCATCGTTCGGCGTCCAGATCGTCACCGAGCGCCCCGCCAGCGGCAACTACCACATGGCGATCGTCGCGGGCCGCCCGCAGGACGTCCAGATGCAGAGCGGCGTCGGCGGCGTCTCGCCGTTCGCGTGCGGCTTCATCAACAACGCGATCTCGTTCTCGTTCGCGAACATCTACGGCGGCAGCGTCGACGACGTGTGCTGGACCGTCGCGCAGGAGACCGCGCACTCGTGGGGCCTCGACCACAAGTTCGATAACAAGGACCCGATGACGTATCTCCAGTCGGGTCCGTCGCGGAAGTCGTTCCAGAACGCGGCCGGCCCGTGCGGTGAGTTCTCGGCGCGCAACTGCCAGTGCGGCGGCAGCAACATGAACTCGTTCGCGATGATCATGGGCACCTTCGGCTCGAGCACGCCGACGCCGCCAACCGTGAAGATCACCGCACCGAAGGCCGGCGAGAGCGTTCAACAGGGCTTCGCGGTCCGCGCGGACATCATGGACGACGTCGGCGCGACCAAGGCCGAGCTCCGGATCGACGGCAACCTCGTCGCCACGATCAACGCGGCGCCGTGGGTGTTCAACGCTCCGATGAACCTCGGCCAGGGTAACCACACGGTCAAGGTGATCGGCTACGACGTCGGCGGCACCCCGGCCGATGCCTCGATCACCATCGCGATCGGCGCGCCGTGCACCAAGCCCGCGGACTGCTCGAACGACACCGACACCTGCGTGGACGGTCGCTGCGTCGCCGGCTCCGGCGTCGACGGCGGTCTCGGTGACACCTGCGTCGGCAACGCCGAGTGCAAGTCCGGCCAGTGCAGCTCGGACTCCAAGGGCAACTCCTACTGCGTCGAGTCGTGCGAGCTCGAGAACAACGGCTGCCCCGGTGACTTCGGCTGCATCGCGGCGGGCACGGGCGGCGTGTGCTGGCCTGGCGCGGGAGACGGCGGCGGCTGCAACGCCAACTCCGACGCCGCCGGATTGACGTTCTTCGGCCTCGGTCTCGGTGCGCTTCTGATCACGCGTCGCCGCCGCCGCCGCTAACGATTCCGGTCGCGGTTCCGGTGAGTTGCTAGGGCCTCACCGATTCAACCGGAAGACAGCATTTTGCTCTAGGATTGTGACTGGTTGGCGAAGTAGCGTAGCCCCCATGAAGCGCGTCTTGCTGGGTGCTGTAACGCTCGCTTCCGCCCTCTGTGGTCCGGCAGTTGCCGAGACCCGGACGTGGATGCCGAACCAGGGTGATTCGATCAACGAGGACACCG
>JAYUYE010000163.1:0-5272 GCA_043752985.1 Myxococcales bacterium | reverse complement strand
CGTTGCGTGGAGTTCCTCCGACGCCACCGGCGCGGGCCGGATGCGTCTCGTTCCTCGATGTACCTCATGGTTTCGACGAGGCGACCAACGCCAGCATGTGGACGACGACCGAGGAGAAGGTTGCGGAGCTGACGACGTTGCCAGCTGTTCGTCCATCGCTGTACCGCCGCGCCGCCTTCGTGCTCGATGCAACCGTCGTCGAAGTACTTGCGTTCGATCCGTAGCCGTCTCGGTTTCGATTGTGGCGCCTCGGTCAGCCTCTCGAACACGAGGTCGCGTGGCGCTGGATTACAGTCGACTGCCGATTCTGCAGTTGCGCGACCTCAGCGCGCCGCGACCATGTCGACCGTCAGCGGACACAGCGCACGAGGGAACGCGCGTGGTCCGAGCTTGCCGAAGTCGCAGTCGATCGTGTCATCCGCGATCGTGACGATGGTGCCCCGGCCGTAGCGAGCGTGGCGAACGTGCTGTCCGATGTGCCAATCGCCTGCGATGCGCAGCGGGGCAGGCGGAGGGGCAGAGGGCGGCGCGGGGGGCGCGATGGCGTCCTCGCGGGTCGCGACGTCGGTGCACAAGGGCAGGAGCAGCGGACTGGCGACGCCGAAGGCCCCGTGCGTGTGCGGCCGGAACTGATAGGAGATCTCGACCGCATCGCGCGCGCGGGTAAGGGCGACGAAGAGCAAGCGGCGCTCTTCCGCGGGGTCGGCGTCGCGCTCGCGATCTCCGTCGGGGGCGCGGGACAGGAGCGGCAGCACGCCCACATTGGCCCCCGAGAGGAACACGCGCGTGAACTCGAGCCCCTTGGCGGCGTGGATCGTCAAGATGCGAACGGCGGGGGCGGTCGGGACGGTCGGTTGCTCGATCTGCTCGTCGAGGTCGTGCACGCACGGCACGCCGCGCGTTGCGAGCGCGGCCGCGAGCTCGGCGACTTGCACGCGCAGGCGACAGAGCACGGCCATGTCGCTCCAGGCAACGCCGGTGGCGTTGAGCTCGGCGAGTCGCGCGGCGAGGTAGGCGGCCTCGGCGGTCAGGTCGTGATGACGGATGACCGAGATTTTCGGGCCGGGGCCACGCACGGGGACCAGCGTGCCGAGCGCGGCGGGCTGCGCGCCGAGAATGGACCGCGCCTCGACGAGCAAGGTGTGCGTGCTGCGGTAGCTCCGAGGCAGCGTGCGCACCTGACAGCGCAGCCGCGCGGATGTCTGGGCGAATAGCGACGGCGCGGCGCCGCGCCAGCCATAGATCGATTGCAGCGGATCCCCGACCGCGAAGAACTGCGTGGTGGTGGTCACGAGGCCCTGCACCAGCGCGAGCTCGCGCGGCTCGCAGTCTTGCAGCTCGTCGACGAGCACGTGCGCGATGGGGGTCGTGGCCTCGCCGAGCAGTGTGGTGGCGTGCTCGATGAGATCGTCGAAGTCCATCGCGTCGCGAGCGCGTCGCTCGGCGACGATGGCCGCGGCGAGGGGGGCGAGGTCGGGGAGCGTGCGCAGGCGATCGCGCAGCGTGGCGCGCCGGCCGGGACGGATGCGGTCGCGGCGCGCGACGGCGACGGCGAGGTCGATGGCGGCGTCCTCGTCGAGGATCGAAAAGGATCGCGTGTGACCGACGCGGTTGACGGGGAGCGCACGGCGCAGCAGCGTCGCGGCAACGCCGTGAAAGGTGCCGACGAGCCAGCGCTCGCTCGGGGTGGTCTCGCGTCCGAGCAGGGCGTCGAGGCGCTGCTGGAGCTCGAGCGCGGCGCGGTTGGTGAACGTCAGGATCGCGATCTGATCGAGGGGGACACCGTGGACGACGTGCAGGTACGCCGCGCGGTGAACGAGCACCGTCGTCTTGCCGCTGCCGACCTGCGCGTAAACGAGCGTCGCGCGATTCCTCGAGAGCACCGCGTCGCGCTGATCTGGGTCGAGCGCGCGCAGGGACGTATGGAACGTCACGGCAGCGGCTCTTTGGGTACCGGTCCGCCGTCGGGCAGGATGTAGCCGCTGGCGAGCTTGGCGTTGGCGTGCGTCTCGCTCGTCGAGCGGCCCGCGATCAGATCGTCGTGGCGACGTCGCAGCGCGCCGGCGACGCGGTGCGCGCGTTCACTCTGCGTGACCTCGATCGCGAGGGCGCCCGTCGGCGGGACCTCGACGGCGTACGCGATGCCTTGCCATAGCTGACGCTGCGCCGCATCAGCGGCGAGCCACGCTGCAAGACCGGCGCTCGCCACCGTGATGACCAAGCGCTCGCCGTGGCGCACTGGAACGCAACGCGCGAGGAGCTCGGCGCCCTGCACGCGCTGAGCGACCAGACTCGCGGCGACATCGGCCCAGCGGGTCGCGACCTCCGTCCACGGGATGCGCGCGCGCGCGGGCGCGATCGCTGCGGCGGGGGCGGTCACGCCGGGCGCGGGCAGGTACTCGCGCAACCGACGGAGCGCCCAGCTCGTGAGCGTGGGGTCACGGGTCCAGCTGCCGACGCAAGCGGGACAGCCGTCCTCGCATCGGCAGCCGACGACGAGTTCGATCGCTTGACCCAGAATGGCGTCGAGCTCGTCGTACGTCATCGACGCGAAGCCGAGGCCCTGCGGATAGCTGTCATAGAGGACGAGGGCGGTCGCGCTGTGACCGGTGTCCTCATCGGTGAAGCGAAAACTCGAGCCGCAGAGGTCGGTGCGCTCCGCCATCGAGGCGAGGCGGGCGGAGGCGCCGAGTGCGTGCACCATGCCTGCGAGCGCATCTTCCCGCGCGCTGCCGAGAGCGGCGAGCACGGGCTCGGGGACGACCACCCACGTGGCCTCGGTGTCGAGCGAGAGGCGCAGGTGCTCGTGCAGGGCCTCGTAGCCGAGGTTCTGATGGTTGTGGAACTCGAGCATCTTGTAACCGACGACGACGTCGTCGACGCGAACGTCGCCGAAGTGGGCACGGGTTTCGCCGAGGGCACGCGATTGCTGGGTGAGCAGCACGTCGATCGCGGTACGCACGTCCGGCTGCGTGTAGAAGTTTTGGTCGACCTCGACGACGGTTGCGACGTGCTGGACGAGATCGAGCGACTCGATCTGATACTGCACGCCGTCGTGCAGGTAGATCGCGCGCGGATGTGCCTCGCGATACACCTGCGGTCGGCTCATCTCGGTGATGGTCATGTTGGTGCCGCGATCGACGATCTTGAAGCGATCGTTGTGGATGGTGCGGAGGCTGAACTCGCCCGCGGGGAAGGCGCTGCCCGTCCAGTGCCAGCTGCCCATCACGTCGCGGATTTCGCCCGCGCGCGTGAGGACGGCGGCGATCTCGCCGAGGTCGGGGAACATCACGGCGTCGTCGAGCGTCAACGGTAGCTCGGCCGCGGCGGCGCGCGCGTGGGCGAGCTGGATGGCGAGGTTGTCGCGATCGACGACAGCGCGCTCGCTCGGCTGACCGACGAGCCAGTCGGGGTTGGCGCCGATGAACTGATCCGTGGGCGAGACCGCGAGCACGACGATGCCGTGCGCGACACTCTCGCGACGCCCGGCGCGCCCGAGTTGCTGCCAGAAGCTCGCGCGCGTCCCGGGGAAGCCGCCCTGCACGACGACCTCGAGCTCCCCGATGTCGATGCCGAGCTCGAGCGCGTTGGTGGAGACCACGGCGCGCAGCGTTCCGTCGACGAGCGAGCGCTCGACAGCCCGCCGTTCCTCGGGGAGATAGCCGCCGCGGTAGCCGGCGATGAGATGCGTCTCGTCGTGACCGGCCACATCGCGCAGGCGATCGCGCGATTCCTTGAGGACGATCTCGGTCTCCTTGCGGCTCCGACAGAAGGCGATCGTCCGATGGCCGGCGACCACGAGGTGCGGCAACAGCTCGGCGAGCTCGGCCGTCACGGGACGGCGGGTGCCGCGTTCGGCGAGCGGGGGTTGCCAGAAGTGCACCATCTTGCCCGCCGACGGGGAGCCGTCGCGCTCGACCAGGCGAAACGGCCGGTGACACAGCGTCTCGGCATGCGTGCGCGCGTTGGCGATCGTCGCGGAGCTGCACAAAAACTGCGGCCTGCTGCCGTGATGCGCGCACACGCGAAGCAGGCGCCGCATCAAATTGGAGACGTGCGCGCCAAACGCGCCGCGGTACGAGTGCAGCTCGTCGATGACGATGTACCGCACGTTGCGAAAGAGATGCGCGAAGCCGCGTCGCCCGTGATTCGGCAGCAACGCGCTGTGCAGCATGTCGGGGTTGGTGAGGACGAGGTTCGCGCGATCGCGGATCTTGGTGCGGTCGGCGGGCGAAGTGTCACCGTCGTAGACGCCCGCGATCAACTCCGGCGCTTTTCGATCGCTGCGCGTCACGATGTGCTCGACGAGCTCGAGCACACCGCGCAGCTGATCTTGCGCGAGGGCCTTGGTGGGAAATAGCATCAGCGTGCGTGCCGATGGATCCTCGAGCGAGGCCTGCAGGACCGGCAGCAGGTAGGCGAGGGACTTGCCGCTCGCCGTTCCCGTCGTGACGACGACGCTCTCGCCGGACTGGGCCGCCTCGAAGGCTTCCGCCTGATGGCAGTACAGTTGATCGATGCCGCGGCTCGTCAGCCCTGCGCGCAGCGCGGGATGCAGCGCTTCGGGGACGGGCGCGAACGTGGCGGGGCGAGACGGAATCGAACGGGTGGCGATGACGCGACCGGGGAACCGAGAGAGATCGAGATCCATGGGCAGCCTCCAGGGCTGCGCATCCTATCAGTGACTGCTCGGATGTACAGTTTCCGTCTCTTGTAATGATTACTGTGGTTTGAAGGGATCGCATCAGCCGCCCTGAGACGACGTCTTCCAATCACGCAGCGTCGCGAGCCTGACGACGCGAACCCGCGCACCATTCCGCAGTGCGCGCTCCTTCGCCGCTCGGATGCGATCGAGCCCGGCGGAACGCGAGCGGCGCTACTACGCGGCTCTCGCCACGCAGACTGCGATGGCTGCGTGAGGTCGACCGCGATGCGATTCGTTCGAGAACAAACCGGCGTGCTGTCGTCCGCGCCGCGGGGCTTGATGGCGACGTAGACAAACCGTCCACGGGAGCGGATCAAGCCCAGCTCCAGCTCGAGTGTGGTTAGTCGACTAACCTTAGATATGCGAACGGCGACGGAAGCTCGTGCAGGTGCGCACCGAGAACGTCGTCGATCTCGACGTTCACACGGGCCGAGAGCAGATACGCGATGCTCGTTGCTCCGCGGGAAAGGCGCCCGATGACGACGCGGTCGTCGCCGGAGCGCGCGCAACGCTCGACGGAACCGCCCCTCCTGCCGGGCTCGCCGAACACGAGATGTGGCGCGAGGC
>JAYUYE010000162.1:0-2026 GCA_043752985.1 Myxococcales bacterium | reverse complement strand
CGATCACCGGTAGGTCGAAGCTGCGGCCGTTGTAGGTGACGAGGACAGGGCGAGCACGTCCGACGAACCGCGAGAAGTCCTCGAGTAGCCCCCGCTCGCGCTCGTCCGCCGTCCCGGTCCCGCCGTCCGGGTCACCGATCACCCCGAGCCGCTTGAGCCTGTAACCATGGTCGAGCCACAGACATCCCATCACGATGATCCGGTGCGCCCACGTGGGTGGAAACGGTGGTTCGACCCCGTGCGGCAACTCTGGCCGGTGCCAGCGTTCCGTATCGGGGATCGTCTCGATGTCGAGGATCAAGTACTCGGCGCTCGGCGTCCGTGCCACGGCTGGACGCTAGGCGGACGGTGTGACATCCACCGCGAACCGAGGCCCCGATCCAGCGCTTCGGGTGAGTCGTAGTGAGGCGAATCCCGAGTCGAGGAGCACTTTGCGACTTGTCCCAGCCCCCCCTGCAGCAATAATCTGGGCCATGCCCGCACTCCGACGATCCGTGGCGCTCTGCACTGCCGCGTCGATCGCCCTGGCACCCGCGGTCGCTGCGGCCGGGAACCCCGGCGAGTGTCATGTCGTCGACGTCGACTTCAAGCCGACCGTCCGCACGGATCTGTCGCCCGGCAAAAACCCGCCGCCGCAGATCGTCGTCTGGGTCGAGGACACGGCGGGCAACTACGTCGAGACGATCTTCATCACGAAGCAGACCGGCACCCACGGTCTCGGCAACCGGCCCGGCCGGTTCGACTTCAACAGCGGACCCCTGTGGCCCTACGGCCGCCGGATCACGGTGTTCCCGGTGTGGGCCGACCGCAAGCGAGACTCCGACGGCAACCCGCTGCTCTACGACCAGGTCGTCTTCCAGAACACCGACGAGAACAATCTCTCGCACCCGTTCAACCAGAGCTCGCGTGACACGCACTACTGCCGGCCGATGCAGTCGCAAGAGGCGGCGTGGGACGCGCTGACCTGCGCGTCGCCGAACGCCTCGTTCACCGACAAGGGCGTGCTCAACCCGCTCGCGGCCAAGAGCAAGTACCCGCCGCGCCAGGACGTGCAGCGCGCGCCCGGAATGGACTCGTCGTCGGTCGACCAATACTCGATGATGAACACCTTCGACGCGGTCTCGCAGGCGACGCCGCTGCCCGACACTCTCGCATCGCTGAGCTGGCCGATCCCCGAGACGATGTCGACCGGCAACTACGTGATGTGGGTCGAGGTCTCGAAGGAGTTCGATCACAACGCGACGTACAGCGCGGCCGCATACCCATCACCGACGGGCATTCCGTGGTCCGAGTACGGTGAGGCCTACCGCGGCCAGCCGTCGGTGCTCTACAAGGTGCCATTCACGATCGGGACGGCCGCCAGCAAGGCGATGACGGTCGACTACGCAGGCTACGGCGATCCCGATGGGCAGGATGGCCTCGTCAATCCGCCCGACGCGACGATCTCGACCGGCACGCCGGGCTCGGGCGCTGCGCGGTTCGCGCTCGTCGCCGACGGTGGTGACAGCTTCCGCGTCCGCGTCACGTCGCGCCCCGAGTTCGACAATTCCATGCCCGGAATGCCGGCAGCGATGGAGGTCGATACGTCCGCGTCGAACACCGCGCTTGTCTCGTTCGTCGCGCCCGGCGACGACGGGCTCACCGGCAAGGTCAAGGGCTACGAGATCCGGTACCGCACGGGTAGCGCTGTCACCGCGGCCAACTTCGACGACCCGCAGTCGACCGATCCGAAGATCATCCTCGAGGTCGCGGAGCCCGGAAGCACCCAGGCGTTCTCGATCGAGCGGCTGCTCCCCGAGACCGACTACTCGGTTGGCATTCGCGCGTTCGACGACTGCCACAACATGGGCGACATCCAGGTCATCGCGTTCAAGACGCCCGAGCGCGCGATCGGCGAGGTCGATGCGTGCTTCGTGGCGACCGCGGCGTACGGCTCGGTGATGGCAGCCGACGTCCAGCTGCTGCGTCACATGCGCGACTCGGTGCTGCGCAAGACGGTGCTCGGCGAGCTCGCGATCGAGACCTA
>JAYUYE010000161.1:0-2026 GCA_043752985.1 Myxococcales bacterium | reverse complement strand
GAGCGCGAGCCTCCGAGCTGCTAGAGTCCGCGCGTGTTCCGGCGCGTCCGTCAGCTCGTTACTCGCACCCTCGATGCAGGGCTCGCGATCGTCGAGCGCGCTCGCGCCGCACGGACGTATCCGCCGCGCACGGGACGGCTCGAACGGTTCGGCGCGATCCTGCAGACCGTGGTGCCGCGCGCGCTGGTCTTCGTCGATCGCGACTACGCACGCCGGATCCCGGGGCTCGTCGCAAACGGCGAACCAACGATCTGGGCCGGTGCAGAGCCGGCGCTCGGCGAGCTCCCACTGTCCGCGCCGCTCGAGGCTCACCTCCAGCTGACGAACAAGTGCACCGCCGGCTGCCAGGGTTGTTACACCGGTGCCTCCGCCGAAGGTGCGCCGAACGAGTGGGGCCTCTCCGAGTGGAGCCGCGCGATCGATGCGCTTGCCGAGGCAGGTGTCTTCCACGTCGCGCTCGGGGGTGGCGAGAGCGCGGTGCTGCCGTGGCTCGGCGAGCTCGTCGACCACGCGCGTGGCCGCGGCATCATCCCGAACCTGACGACGTCGGGCCTCGACGGACTCGATCGCCTGCTCCCGATCGCGAATCGCTTCGGTCAGATCAACGTCTCGCTCGACGGCCTCCACGCCACCTACGCCGCCGTTCGCGGCTTTGACGGATTCGCGCGCGCCGACGCTGCGATCCGCGCACTGCGGGCAACCAAGCGCGAGATCGGCATCAACGTCGTCGTCACCCGTCACAACTTCGCCGAGCTCGACGCGATCTTTGCGTACGCGACCGAGCGCCGGCTCTCCGAGGTCGAGCTCCTGCGCTTCAAGCCGTCGGGACGCGGCGCCCGCGCGTATGATGGCCTGCGCTGCACCGACGCTCAGCACCGGGCGTTTCTTCCGACGATCCTCGCCGCGGCCAAGCGCCACGCGATCCGGGTCAAGGTCGACTGCTCGTACACTCCGATGCTCGCGCACCATCGGCCGGCCCCCGCCCTGCTCGCCGACCTCGCGGTCTACGGCTGTACCGGCGGCGACTTCCTGATCGGCGCCAAGCCCGGTGGTCAGCTCACCGCATGCAGCTTCGCGGCCCCACCACCCGCGCTCGCTGGCGCACGGCCCAAGGTCGACGAGCTCGCCACGTACTGGAACGCGCCCGATGCGTTCGGGGCATTTCGCCACTGGCGCGCGGCGCAGGAACCGTGTGCGAGCTGCGAGTACCACTCCCTGTGCCGCGGCGGTTGCAAGGTTGTCGCCGCCCATGTCACCGGCGATCTCTCTGCTCCGGATCCCGAGTGCCCGCGCGTGATCGATCATCGTCGCGACGCTCCCGAGCCGAGGCCCCGTCCTCATCTGCCCGTGATATAGAGACCGCGATGAAGACGGTCATGATCATCAGCGACGCGACTGGCGAGACGGCCGAGCGCATGGTCCGCGCGGCGACGCTCCAGTTCAGCGAGCCGGTGCAGATCCGCCTGTACTCGCGCGTGCGGCTCGAGAGCGAGCTGGAGAGCATCCTCGAGAAGGCGTCCGAGCTGCGCGCTCTGGTCGTGTTCACGGTGGTCAACACCGAGGAGCGCGCGCTGATCAGCCAGCTCGTCGAGCGCTACAACATCGAGACGGTCGATCTGATCGGCGCCTTGATCAGCAAGCTCGCCACGTATATCGGGTCCGCACCCGCGGGCGTTCCGGGCCTCCTCCACTCGATCAACGATGACTACTTCCGCCGGATCGAGGCAGTCGAGTTCGCGGTCAAGAACGACGACGGTGCCGAGCCGCGCAACCTGCCAAAGGCCGACCTCGTGCTCGTCGGGATCTCGCGGACCTCGAAGACGCCGCTTTCGACGTATCTCGCACAGCGCGGCCTCCGCGTCGCCAACGTTCCGCTCGTGCTCGGCGTCGATCCCCCCGAGGAGCTGTCCCAGGTCGACGAGCGCAAGGTGTTCGGCGTCATCGTCCAGCCCGACATGCTGATGCGGATCCGGCAGGCACGCCTCTCGCACCTCGGCATGCCGAACGACTCGAGCTACGGCCAGCG
>JAYUYE010000160.1:0-2029 GCA_043752985.1 Myxococcales bacterium | reverse complement strand
CGGCCCGACCGAGCCGCTCGACCTTGGCAACGTCGATCGATTTCGCGTGGGTGCGCCGCCTCTTCGTGTCGAGGTGATCGCGCCGCTCGTCAAGGATGGCTGGACCTCCGCGCGTGATGTCGTCTTCGGCGCCGCATTCATCCGTCGCACAGAGCCGACGAAGATCGAAGCGCTGTCCGCCGTGTGTCCGCACCTCGGCTGCGCGATTGGCTGGGAGGGCAAAGACTTCCTGTGCCCGTGTCATGACAGCCGGTTCTCGGTGACCGGCGAGAAACAGTCCGGACCGTCGGAGCGCGGCCTCGATCCGTTGCCCGTGCAGATCAAGAACGGCCGACTTCAGTTGACCTGGGTCCGCTACAAGACCGGAAGCGTGTCGCGGGAGCCGGCATGATCAAGGCGTTCCTTCACGATCGCTGGCCTCGCGATCGGGCACCGTCGATGCTCGCCGGCGGCGCGTCGTTTGCGCACGTGTTCGGCACGGTGCTGGTGGTTCTCCTCGGCCTGCAGGCGCTGACTGGCCTCGCGCTCGCAGCGTTCTACAGTCCATCGGCGACCGACGCATGGGCCTCGGTCGCGTTCATCCAGGATCAGGCCGCGTGGGGCTGGCTGATCCGCGGCCTCCACTATCACGGTGGCTCTGCGCTCGTGGTCGTCGCGGGGCTGCACCTGCTGCAGACCGCGATCGCAGGTGCGTACAAACAGCCGCGTGAAGTCGTGTGGTGGCTCGGCGTCGTCCTGCTCGTGCTGATGATCGCATGGTCGATCACTGGTTACTGGCTGCGCTGGGATCAAGCGGGCTACTGGGCGGCGCAGGTCGAGATCGGGATCGCGGCGGGAACGCCGATCGTCGGTGGTGCGATCCGCGCGATCGCACTCGGCGGCAACGAGCCCGGCAACCTGACGCTGACCCGCGCGTACGCGATCCACGCGGTCGCACTGCCGGCGATCGTCACGCTCCTCACCGTCGCGCATATCTGGCTCGCACGTCGCCACGGGACGACACCCTCGTCGTCGCGTGTCGCGAATACCGCGGTCCGCCGGTGGCCCGCGCAGACCGTTCGCGACGTGATGGCGATGGCAATCGTGTTCGTCGTGCTGATGTCCGTCGTGATCGTGCAGCACGGGACCGACCTCACTTCGCCCGCGGACCCGACGCAGGCGTACGACGCGCGGCCGCTGTGGCCGGTGCGCTGGCTCTACGAGCTGCGCATTCTCGCCGGCAGCTTCGAGCAGCTCGCGGCGATGGCGGCACCTGCGATCGTCGGTGGCTTCTTGATCGCACTGCCGCTGCTCGATCATGGTACCGAGCGCCGGCCGATGCGGCGCAAGCTGTGGCTCGGCGCGCTGGCCGGAATGTTCGCGTTGATCGGTGCCTTGACCGTCGCGTCGTTCGCGCGCGATGCGAATGACACCGAGCTCGCGAAGCGCCTCGCGAAGGCAGAGGTCCAGGCGAATCGCGCGCGCAAGCTCGCCGCCGAGAACGGCGTGCCGGTCACCGGTGCGCTCGACGTCTACAAGACGCCGCGGATGTGGACGGCGCGCACGTTGTTCGCCGCGCGCTGCGCGAACTGTCACGACGCCACCAGCAAGGAGCGCAAGGGACCCGTCATCGCACCCGGTCACGGCGATCGGCGCTGGCTGACGAAGTTTCTCCAGGCGCCGAACGACGATCACTTCTGGGGGCGCACGAAGCTCTCCAAGACTGATGCGGCGATGAAGCCCGTCGAGCTTCCGGCGGGCGATCTCGCGGATCTCGTCGAGCTGCTCCACGCCGAGTCTGGCGCCGAGGGCATCGACGCCGCGAAGCGTGAGCGTGGGCTCAAGGTGTTCGAGAGCGCTTGCACGGACTGCCACAGTCGTGAGGAAGGCGTCGCCGGCACGGGGCCCGCGCTCGCCGGCCTCGGCAGCCGCGACTACTACACGAGCTTCATCAGCAATCCGAAGTCAGCGCTTCACATGGGCGCGGACAACAGCGAGATGCCGCGGTTCGATCGCGACCTGACGATCGTCGAGCGCGATGCGCTGGCCG
>JAYUYE010000159.1:0-2030 GCA_043752985.1 Myxococcales bacterium | reverse complement strand
GCGAGATCCTCGCGCTCAACGACTGGAGCAAATTCGCACCACCCGCACGCCTGGCGATCGGGTGACAGCGCTCCGGCGTCTCGGTCAAATTGATCGGTGTCAAGTTGATGGCGGGTGTCGCTTGCTTCGCGGCAACCGGCGCCCGTGGTGGTGCAGGCTGGTGCGCAGCGGGTGCGGCCGGCGGCGGCGCATCACCCGGAGCAGCGAGCGCGACCGGGGCGAACAGGCTGAGCGAGATCAGGGCGGCAACGGTACGCATCCTTCGTTACAGTGCAGTCGTCGTGCCTTGGGCGTTCGCGCACGCTGCGCGTTGCCGCTCGGACCGGGTGCCCCGGACCATGCGAGACTGGTCGCGTTGCGCAAACTCCTGATCGCCGTTGTGCTGGTCGCCGCAATCGCGATCGCGGGCGCGATCGTCGGGCTCGTGATCGTCACGCGGCTCGAGACCGGTCAGTGGAAGGTCCCCGAGGTCGAAGACGTCGAGCGGATCGTCAAGATCGCGCCGAGGCAGCCCGCTCGCACGATCTTCCTCGAGCGCCGCCCGATCGAGATGCGCCCCGGAACCGATGACTCCGCAATCGGCGTGTCGAGCGTGCTCGCGAGTGTGCGCGCGAAGGCCGCGAAGGCGACGCCGCCGGCGAAGGCAGGGACAGTCGCGAAGGCACCCGCGGATCCGCTGCGGCCGGTGAAGTTGCCGGGCTGGAAGGGCAGCGACAAGGGTTGGCAGCAGGTGGTCAGCTGCGTGGCGAAGTTGTTCGACCCGTTCGACGTCACCATCACCGACAAGCCGCCGGCGGACATGGACAACATCGTGCTCGTCGCGGTCGGCGGGCGCCCTGGGGACCTCGGTGTCACCGACCGTCGCGTCGGTGGCCTCGCGCCGTTTCATGGTGGCGTGATCGCGAATCCCGTCGTGTTCGCGTTCGCCACCCAGCTCGGCAACGACGTCCGCACGGTCTGCGAGACGATCGGCATGGAGGTCGCGCACGCGTATGGCCTCGACCACGGCTACCTGTGCAGCGACGTGATGACGTACCTCAAGCCGTGCGGCATCAAGAAGTTCGTCGACAAGGACGTCCAGTGCGGCGAGCTCAAGGCGCGCAACTGCGAGGGTGGGGAGCCGACGCAGAACTCCTACAAGAAGCTGCTGCAGGTGCTCGGCCCACGACGGGTCGTGCCGAAGTCACCCGCGAGCGGCTCCGGCAGCGCGGCCAGATGACGCGAGCGCTGAGATCTCGCCCACCTCTGGCGCGTATCATCGCAAGCAACGGCCGACGACGAGCTCGGGGGCGATGTTCGCCGCGTCGTGGGGGCGAGCGCCTCCCGCGTCGCTCGGCGCCGTGCGGACGGACCTGTGCACGCCGGCCGATGCGACCTGCCGGCGGTTTGCCCTCGCTGCGACCCCGGGCGGCCGAGCCACCGCTGTCGTCACGTCCCCCGCTCACACCGCCAGGAGTAGATCCCCGTCTGGCGATCGCTGAAATCTCGCCCGCCGCTCGGGCGTCTCTATGATGAAGCCGATGTGTCGCATGGTCGGCCTGATGGCTGCGAGTCCGGTGGTCACGCGGAGGCTCCTTCGCGATGCGCCCCGGAGCCTGTGGGCCCTGTCGCGCGAGCACCCCGATGGCTGGGGCGTGGCGATCCGCGAGGGGACGGAGTGGGTCGTCCATCGCGGAACGGCCTGCGCGCAGACGTCAGCGGACTACGACGAGCTCGTCCGCGAGACCCGGGCCCGTGTGCTGGTCGCCCACATCCGGCAGAAGACGGTCGGCGCGACCTCGCTGCTCAACACGCATCCGTTCCGGCGCGGTGGTTTCGTGTTCGCACACAACGGTACGGTGACGAGCGTTCCCGCCCTGGATGCGCGGACGTCGAGCGAACGGCGCGCCGAGATCGCGGGCGACACGGATAGCGAGCGGCTGTTCGCGTTCCTGGCGACACGCGTCGATGAAGCGGGAGATGTAGAGCGAGGCCTCGTCGCGGCAGTTCGCGAGCTGCAGTCCCTCGGTGACCTCGGCTCCGCGAGCTTT
>JAYUYE010000158.1:0-2034 GCA_043752985.1 Myxococcales bacterium | reverse complement strand
GCCGCGCCGTCGCGGCGAGCTCGAGTGCCGCGAGCGGCCGACCGTAGATCGCGAGGTGCAGCGCGCCGAGGTCCGCCGCCTGCAGCGTCTGCGCCGCCGCCGTGAGCTGCTTGACGCGACCGCGGCGCGCGAGATCCTCGAGGTAGAGCTCGCGCACGAGGTGCTGCGACTCCGGTCGCGCGCTCACGAGCTCGCGCGCGCGCGCCGGATCGTTCGCGCCGCGCACCATCCATCCCCACATCGAGTAGAGGTACGCCTCGGGATGCCGGGCGAACTTCGTCAGCGCGCCGAGATCATCCGCAGCCTGCCGGCACTTCGCCGGTCGCTCGGCGGGCGCGATCACCGCCGTCGACCGCGCGACGCGCAGGCCGCGCACCGTCGGCACGACGCCGGGATGCGCGAGGTGCCACTTCGCTCGCTGGCGCAGCAGATCGACAAACTTCATGCCCTTGAGCGCATCCTCGAGGCGCGGCAGATACTTCTCGCCGGCGATCCCGATCGCGAGGAACAGCATCTCGAGCTGCTCGTCGACCGGCGCATCCGCGGCGCGCGACACCAGCAGCGTCACCGCTTCCTGACCGAGCGTTGCGCCGATCAGCCGCAGCACGCGCAGCCGATGCTGGGCCGGGATATCGCCGATCGAGACCGTGAGCACGCGCGCGAGCGGCGGCGTCGCGAAGCACTCGATCGCATCGCCCCACAGCCCTGGTGCCTTCGCGAACAGCGCGGCCACCATGTCCGACTGCACGTGGCGGAGCGCGTGCGGCAGCTGCTCGCTCGTGATCTTTCCGGCCGTCGTCATCTGGTCCGCGAGCCTGCCGAGCGCCTCGTCGGCGATCTGCACGGCATCCGCGGTCCACTGCGTGGTCGCGTGCAGCCCACGGATCTGGCGATATCCGAGCGACCAGGTCGCCTGCTCGCGCACCGGTGCCGGTGTTGCCGGATCCGCCACGAGCTTGGAGAGCCGCTTCGCGGTCTCCGCCGACGGGAACCGAGTCAGCCAGACGCAGCCCCGCCGTCGAGTCTCGACCGCGTGCTTCGCCTCGATCATCCAGTACCCGACGTCGGCGAGCGACGGGTCCGCACCGAACCACGCCTCGCCGTCGTCGATCAGCCGGGCCAGCCGCTCCAGCGCCACCCCCTCGAGCGGCACTCCTTCGGGCGGAATTCGCAGCAACACGTCGTGGATCCGGTACCGGAGCGCGGGCGGTACTGCCGTGAGATCACCCACCTTCACGGGTAGCTCGGCCACACTCCGAGCATACACTCGCGATGAACAACTCGCGCGATTCGTCGTCGAAAGGCTCGCATGCGTACCCTCCTGGTTCTCGCCCTGCTCTCCTCCGTGGCCTACGCCCAGCCCAAGAAGGCCGCCGTGGGCTCGATCAAGGGCACGGTGATCTTCGAGGGCGAGGCGCCGGAGCGCGCGACGCTGCGCCGGGACAGCGACCCCTTCTGCGCGAAGACCAAGCGCGACGCCGAGGACGTCATCGTCACCAAGGGCAAGCTCAAGGACGTCCTGGTCCGGATCAAGAACGGCACGATGGGCAAGCACACCGCCCCGACCGCACCGGCCCTGCTCGATCAGAAGGACTGCATGTACACGCCGCGCGTCCTCGGTGTCGTTGCAGGACAGAAGCTCGCCGTCCGTAACAGCGACGGCACGTTCCACAACGTGCACGGCCTCCTCGCCGGCAAGAATCTGTTCAACAAGCCGCACGCGCCCAAGGATCCAGATCAGGTCGTGGACTCCACGCGAACCGCGAACGATGTCATCGACGTGACGTGCGACGTCCACCCGTGGATGCACTCGTACGCCGTGGTCCAGGATCATCCGTTCTTCGCGGTCACCCCCGAGACCGGCACGTTCGAGATCACGGGCCTCGCGCCCGGCACGTACACGCTCGAGGCATGGCACCCCACGCTCGGCGAGAAGTCGATGACGGTGAAGATCGGAACGGGCGGCCGCGCGAAGGTCACCGCCCGGTTCTCGTACAAGCCGTGACGCGCGGCTGCACGACGCCATCGTTCGGA
>JAYUYE010000157.1:0-12286 GCA_043752985.1 Myxococcales bacterium | reverse complement strand
GGTGTCGTGGTCACCGTGCCGCTGTACTCGCGCTTTCTCGCCGACGCACGGTCGCACCTCGTCACCGCCGCGGCGGCCGTTCGCACCGATGCCGACGGCGCGCGGTGTCTCGTGGTCGCCAAGGTCGTGACGCAGCTGATGTGGTACACGCGCTGCGCCGAGGTTCGCTACACGGCCCCGGAGAAGCTGCCGCCGTGGCCGCTCGATCGCCGGATCTACGTGGTCTCGGTTCCGCGCGCGACCGTTGCGATCGAGGCCGCGCTCGTGGCACGGCCAGCACTCGTTCGCGAGCTGCCGCTGTCGCCGCCCGAGCGGGTCTGGCGCGTGCGTCCTGCCCCGACGGTGCCGGGCTATTGATCGCGATCTGCATGATAAGGTCCGCGCGATGAGACCGAGCAGCGTCCTCTCGCTGATCCTGATCGCAGCGCTCTCCGCGTGCCCCGCGGGCAAGCCCGCGCCAGGCACGAAAGGCCCGACCGGTGGAGGCACGCAGCCGGTGGCCGTGGGGAGTGCAGCTCCGCTCGCGCCGTTGCCCGGAGTCGGTAGCGGTGCGCCGAGTGGGACCGCACCGCTGCCCGACGCGCCCGGCGTCAAGGTCACACTCGGAGATGTCGGGCTCGAGAGTGCGTCGCTCGATCGCGGCGTCGATCCGTGCGTCGACTTCTATCAGTTCGCGTGCGGCGGCTGGTTGCAGTCCAACGTGATCCCGCCGGATCGGGCGCGGTGGGCGCGGTTCTCGGCGATCGACGAGCGGAACAAGGTCGCGATTCGCGTGATCCTCGAGGACGCCGCGAAGGGCGTCGGCGCGGATGCAGCGTCCAAGAAGCTAGGCGACTTCTACGCCGGCTGCATGGACGACGCGGCGATCGAGAAGGCGGGCATCGCGCCCATGAAGCCGCTCATTGATCGGACGTCGAAGGTGAAGGACGCGAAGACCTGGCTCGCGGCGGTGACCGAGCTGCACAAGCTCGGGATCTGGGTGGTGTGGAGCGAGCACGCGGCCGCGGACCTCAAGAGCTCGATGACGAACGTCACGTACCTCGACGCGGAGGGGCTCGGGCTGCCCGATCGCGACTACTACGTGAAGGCGGACTTCAAGGACAAGGTCGAGGTCTACAAGGCGCATGTCGGCCGCATGCTCACGCTGGCCGGAACACCGGTGCCGAGCGCCAAGATCGCGGCGGCCGATGTGCTGGCGATCGAGACCGAGATCGCGAAGCTGACGAAGACGCTGACCGAGAAGCGCGACATCCAGGCCGGGTACAACCCGAGCGATCTGAAGAGCCTCGGCAAGCAGGTGAAGAGCGTCGACTGGAAGGCGTACTTCAAGGGCATGGGCTACGCGCCGAGCGCCAAGATCATCGTGGCGACGCCGAAGTTCTTCGCGACACTCGACAAGCTCCGCAAGAAGTTCAAGCCGACGCAGTGGGCGAGCTACTTCACGTATCACCTCGTTGCCTCGATGTCGTTCGGCATGCCGAAGGCGTTCGATGACGAGGCGTTCGTGCTCGAGCAGGCGCTGACCGGGGTCGAGGAGCGCCAGGATCGCAGCAAGCGGTGCATCGATGCCACGCAGGATGCACTCGGCGAGCTGCTCGGTCAGCAGTACGTGATGAAGCACTTCCCGGGGTCGTCGAAGCAGACCGCGAACCAGCTCGTCGATGCGCTGATCAAGACGATGGGCGAGGAGATCGCGAAGCTCGACTGGATGACCGATCTGACGAAGGGGCTCGCCGCGCAGAAGCTCGGGAAGATCGTCCGGATGATCGGCTACCCCGACAAGTGGCGGACCTATGACTACGAGGTTCGCCGCGAAGACTTCGCGGGCAACCGGGTGCGGTCGGCAGCATTCGAGACGAATCGCGTGCTCGCGCGGGCGGGCAAGCCCGTCGATCGTGGCGAGTGGCAGATGAATACGTACGACGTCAACGCCTACTACGAGCCCACCGCGAACAACACCGCGCTGCCGGCGGGGATCCTGCAGCCACCGTTTTTCGGCCAGGATCGCTCGGTCGCTGCGAACCTCGGCGGGATCGGGATGGTGATCGGCCACGAGCTCACGCACGGGTTCGACGACCAGGGCGCGCAGTTCGACAGCGATGGCAACCTCAAGAACTGGTGGCTGCCGGCCGATGCGACGAAGTTCGCCGACAAGAGCGCGTGCGTCGCGGATCAGTACTCGACGTTCGAGGCCATGCCGAAGAAGTTTGTCAACGGACGGCTGACGCTCGGCGAGAACATCGCGGACCTCGGCGGCGTGAAGGTGGCGTTCAAGGCGTACCGGTCGCTGCGCAAGGATGCGGCGAAGCTGTACGTCGCCGACGGCTACAACGAGGACCAGCAGTTCTTCATCGCGGTGGGGCAAGCGTGGTGCAGCCGCGATCGTCCCGCCGAGGTGCAGCGCAGGCTCACCGCCGACGAGCACGCGCCGCCGAAGTTTCGTGTGTATGGCTCGCTCCGCAACCTCAAGGAGTTCGCCGAGGCCTTCAACTGTTCGCCGGGCACCCCGATGCACCCGGCCCAAACCTGCTCCGTATGGTGATCATGTCCAAGCTCTCGATCCTGTGTGTCGCGCTCCTCGCCGCGTGTGGCGGTAGCAAGCCCGCCGCGCCACCCGCGCCGGCACCCACGCCCGCCGCGCCGAGTGAGCCGTCGCAGGAGACCACGCCGGTCGCGAAGACCGATGTCACCAAGCCCGCGAAGCCGGCAAACAGCCAGGCAGACACCTCGTTCTCCGCCGAGTGCATGGGCTGGCTCAACAAGGCACAGGCGATCGTGCCGACGATCGTCGACGTCAAGGATCCGCACAGCATCGCGAACACGCTCGAGCCGTTCAACCAGCTCTCGATGTTCGCGTACAACGCCGGCAGCATGGCGGGGCTCGCGCGCGAGGTCCATCCCGATGCGGGCGTGCGCGAGGCGGCCACGGCCTGCGAGCGCGAGGTCCAGAAGTTCGTCTCCGAGCTGCTGCTCGATCGCCGCGTGTTCGACGCGATCAAGGCGGTCGACATCAAGGCAGCCGACGCGAACACGAAGCGGTTCCACATGATCACGCTGCGGGACTACAAGCGCGCCGGCGTGGCGCTCGACGACGCGAAGCGCACGCGGATCAAGGCGATCGACGACGAGATGACGACGCTCGGTCAGGAGCACTCGACGAACATCGCCGGCGACACGCGCTACCTCGAGGTCAAGGATCCGGCGCGGCTCGCGGGGATGCCGGCGGACTGGATCGCGGCGCACAAGCCCGAGAAGGACGGCTCGATCAAGATCTCGACCGACTACCCGGACTACATCCCGTTCAGCACCTACGCGACCGACGACGATCTGCGCAAGCAGCTCTACGTGAAGTTCCGCAGCCGCGGCGACGCGAAGAACGAGCCGGTGCTGCAGAAGCTCCTCGTGCTGCGCGCCGAGAAGGCGAAGCTGCTCGGCTTCAAGGACTGGGCGGACTACCAGAGCGACGACAAGATGCTGCGCGGCGGCAAGGCGGCGACCGCGTTCATCGAGCGCGTGACGAAGCTCGCGAAGGCGCGTGCGAAGCGCGACTACAACGAGCTCCTCGCGCAGCTCAAGAAGACCGACCCGAAGGCGACCGCCGTCGGCGACTGGCAGAAGGTGTGGCTCGAGGACCAGCTCAAGAAGAGCGTCTACGCGGTCGACTCCGCCGAAGTCCGCCAGTACTTCGCGTACGACAAGGTCCTCGCAGGTCTGCTCGAGATCACGGCGCTGATCTACGACGTCCAGTACGTCCCGGCGAAGAGCGAGAAGACCTGGCACCCGACGGTCCAGGTGTTCGACGTCATGCGCAAGGACACCAAGCTCGGCCGGATCTTCCTCGACATGCATCCGCGCGAGAACAAGTACAAGCACGCGGCGCAGTTCTCGATCCTGTCGGGCGTGACCGGCGTGCAGCTCCCCGAGGGCGCGCTGGTCTGCAACTTCCCCGAGCCAAAGCCCGGCGAGCCAGCGCTGATGGAGCACGGCGACGTCGTCACCATGTTTCACGAGTTCGGCCACCTCATGCACCACGTCCTCGGTGGCAACCAGAAATGGGTCACCCAGAGCGGCGTCGCGACCGAGCACGACTTCGTCGAGGCGCCGTCGCAGATGTTCGAGGAGTGGGGCTGGAGCTACGAGACGCTGTCGCGGTTCGCCAAGCACCACAAGACGGGCGCCGTGATCCCGAAGGAGCTCGTCGACAAGCTGCAGAAGTCGCGCACGTTCGGCGTGGGCACGTGGTCGGCGCAGCAGATGTTCTACTCCGCGATCTCGCTGCGCTTCCATCAGGCCGATCCGGCGAAGCTCGATCAGCTCGCGACCGTGAAGCTGCTGCAGGCGAAGTACACGCCGTTCGGCTACGTCGAGGGCACGAAGTTTCACACCTCGTTCGGTCACCTCGTCGGCTACTCGTCGATGTACTACACGTACATGTGGAGCCTCGTGATCGCGAAGGATCTGCTGACGCCGTTCGAGAAGACGGGCCTCCTCGACACGAAGGTGACGCAGCGCTATCGCGATGCGATCCTCGCGGCCGGCGGCACCAAGGATGCGAAGGATCTCGTGAAGGACTTCCTCGGTCGAAACTACGACTTCAAGGCGTTCGAGAAGTACCTGAGCAAGTAGCTCAGCTGCGTCTTCGTCCCCGCCGCCCGGAAGCGATCATGGCGGATCTCGCTCCTCGGACGTCCGGCCCTCGTGGTCTCCCACGCCACCTACGACAAGAAGGTCGGCCTCGCGCTCCTCTGCCCGATCACGTCAACGATCAAAGGATATCCCTTCGAGGTGGTGCTTCCCGCCGGCCTTGCGGTGAGCGGTGCGGTGCTCTCGGACCAGGTCAAGAGCGTGGACTGGCGAGCGCGACGGGCCGCTCGGATCAGCGCTGCGCCTGCGGCAGTCCTCGACCAGGTCGTCGCACGGACTGTCGCACTGGTCGCCGGCGTCAAGTGATCGGTCTCGGGGTCTCCCAGCTCAGCCCTTGAGGAACGCGACGGTCACGCCGTCGCCGCCCTCCGACTGCTCGCCCGCGCGGACCTTGTCGATGCCCTTGTGACCCGTCAGGTGCGTGCGGATCGCGGAGCGCAACGCACCAGTGCCATGGCCGTGGACCACGAACACGGCGTCGCGACCGGCGAGCAGGCTCTCGTCGACGAACCGATCGACCTGCGACACGGCGTCGTCGGCGCGATTGCCGCGGACATCGATCGTGCTCTCGACCGTGCGTGCGTTCGCTTTGCCGCCGGCCGGCACGCCGTCGACGAGGACCACGGGCGACGAGTGCGGAGGCGATGACTCCTCCGGTGCCTTCTTGAGCTGCAACGCGCGACGCGCGCGGTGGGTATCGAGCATCACCTCGGTGATCGGAACCGTGGCGCGCATCGAGCCGAGGCGGACCTCGACCTTGTTGTCGGGATGCAGCGCGACGAACTCCGCGCGGCCGAGGCGCGGCACGATCACCGGTCCACCGGGGACGAGGTTGTCGGGCCTCGCGGGTGTGCCGGGCGGTAGCGGACGCTGCGGCTCGTGACGCGCGACCTGCGCGCCGGGCAGTGCGAGCCGGCGGTTCGCGGCCTTGAGGTCCTCGGCGGTGATCTCGGCGGCGGTCTTCGCGCGGAGCTGGCGGCGCGCCTCCTCGATCTCGCGGCGCGCAGCCTTGAGCTCCTGCAATGCCTCGCCGTGCGCGACCCGGGTCTGCTTCTCGAACCGCTGGAGCGACTTCTCGCGCATCTGCTTCGCGGCGTGACGCTCGGACTCGACGAGCTCGAGCTCCGCGAGCAACGCCGCGCGCTCCTCCTCGATCCGGCGCTGCTGGTCGGCGACCGACGCGAGCAGGTCCTCGACCTTGGCCACGTGCGGCCCGATCAGATCGCGCGCGCGATTGACGACGTCGGCCCCGACGCCCATGCGCTGCGCCAGCGCGAGTGCACCGGACGAACCGGGCGTGCCGAGGTGGAGCTTGAACGTCGGCTCGAGCTTTGCGAGGTCGAAGCCGACCGACGCATTCGAGAACCGTGGGTCCGTGGCACCGAGCGCCTTGAGTCGCTCGTAGTGCGTGGTGATCATGCCGGTGACGCCGCGCGCAGCGAGTGCTTCGAGCACGGCCTGCGCGAGCGCGGCACCCTGCTCCGGCTCGGTACCCACGGCGATCTCGTCGATCAGGATCAGCGAGCCCGAGCCCTGCGTCGCGAGCAGCTCGCGCAGGTTGACCATGTGACCGGAGAACGTCGACAGATCGTTCTCGAGGCTCTGTGCGTCGCCGATGTCCGTGCGGACGTCGAGAAACCAGCCCATCGCGCTGCCGCTCTCGGCGGAGAGGTGCAGTCCCGACCGCGTCATCAGCGCGGCGAGCCCGACGGTCTTGAGCGCGACGGTCTTGCCGCCGGCGTTCGGCCCGGAGATCAACAGCGTCGCGCCAGCGGAGACGTAGATGTCATTCGCCACGCAGCGGCGCTCTGCGAGCAGCATCAAGGGATGGCGCGCGTGGAGCAGCGCGACCCGCGGCGCCTCGTCGATGATCGGCTCGGCCGAGACGGTGTCCTCCGCCATGATCGCGGCCGCCGCGATCACGTCGAGCGTCTCCGCGGCAGCGAGCGCGAGGATGAACGCATCAGCCTCCTCGGCGACCCAGCCGCTGAACTTCGCGAGGATCCGGCGCTCCTCGTCGAGGATCTCGGCCTCGGCGAGCTTCGCGCGGTTGTTGAGCTCGACGATCTCCTGCGGCTCGATGAACAGCGTCTGGCCGCTCTGCGACGTGCCGTGGACGATGCCCGCGACGAAGCCCTTGCCGTCGGTGCGGACCGGGAGGACGTAGCGCTCCTCGCGCTGCGTGTAGTACGCGTCCTGCAGGTACGGCGCGAACCGCTCGTCGGTGAGCAGGCTGCCCATCGACTTCTCGAGCTGCACCTTGATCGACGCGAGCGCGCGCCGCAGCGGCCCGAGCGCATCGCTCGCATGATCGACGAGCCGGCCATCGGCGTCGAACGCCTCGAGGATCGGGTGATACACGTGACCGAGATCGGCGATCGCCTCGGCGCGCGCCGCGAGCTTCGGAGCGACCTGGTTGCGCTCGCGCAGGTGGGCGCGCAGCCGCGACAATGATCGACCGGTCGTGGCGACGGCGACGAGCTCCGCCGCATCGAGCGCCGCGGACTTCTTGACGCGATCGATCGCCGACGCGATGTCGCTGATGCTGCCGAGTGGCAGCGGCTCGCCGCGGGTCACGAGCCCACGCGCCTCGGTGATCTCGCTAGCGCGCTCGCGGGCCGTCGGGACATCTGCGAGCAGCTGCGTCGCGCGCACGTGTCCCTCGCCGCGCTTCGTCGCGCAGCGCTTCGCCCAGTGGTCGACGAGGGTCGGCCAGCCGAGGTCTTCGAGGGTCTTCGCTGCGATCACGGCGCCACCCTACGGCGCCACGACGAGAAACGCGATCTGATACCAGGCGTCCTTCTCCTTGACCGGCGGCATCACGAGCTTGCTCGCGATCGGATCGACGCAGCGAGCGGCGGCATCGATGTCGGCGCGCGCGGCGTCGAATGGCAGCTCGCTCGACGCGACCACCGAGGTTCCGTCGGGGGGCGGCGCGGGCGGCAGCGGCGGGCGATAGCGGCTGCGGGTGAACGGATCGGGGCGAACCGGCTTGGGTGCCACCGAGCGCGGGCCCGCGCGCGTGATCTTGACCTCGATCGCCTGGTTCGGAACCTTCGCGAGGCAGGCGCGCATCGCGGGCATCTGCTTGCGCACGATCGCGCGCGTAACATCGAGATCCACGGTCGCCGTACCACCGGGCTTGCGCTCGATCGCCTCGGGCAACACCGTGGTCTTGAGCTCGCGCAGGTGATCCTCGGCGCGCTTGCGCCACGGGCTGTCGGGGGCGAGCCGGAGGAACTTGCGGAAGTACACGAGCGCGTACTCGGGGCGAGATGGATCGTTTGATTCCCACGCGAGACCGAGCATGTACTCGAATTCGCCGGCGCCGAGCAGCGGGATCTGGGGGCTGCGCAGCGACATGAACCGGCTGTCGAGCTTCGCGGCTTCCTTCGCCGCGTTGATCGCATCGGCGGGCCGGCGTGCGCGATCGTAGGCGGCCGCGAGCAACCAGCGGGTCAGCGCGTGCGACGGCGCATCATTGGCCTCGAGCGCGGCCGTCAGCGCGGCGATCGCCTCGTCGAGCTTGCCCATCGCGATCCGGACCTCGCCGAGCCGCATCAGCATCTCGCCGGTGCCGGTTCCCGTGGCAGCGGCTTCCGACAGCGTGCGCTCGGCGTCCCCAAGCTTTCCCGCCCGCGCCTGACACAGCCCGAGCTTGCGGCGCTGCTCCATCGCCTTCTTGCGATCCGGGACGTCCTCGGTCTTCGCCTTCGCCGCGGCGATCTGAAGATCTGCCGCGCACCTGTCCCACTGCTGGAGATCCATGTACGCCGAGCCACGCAGCGCGAAGGCCTCCGGCTCGTCCGGGAGGAGCGCGATTGCCTGGTCGAGCTTGTCGACCGCGAACCGGAGCTGGTCGTCGGTGCGATCCGACATCGCCTGCTTCGCGTCGATCACCAGGTCCTGATACGGCTCGCTACTCGGGTTCGTCGCGTTCTCCCACAGCCGCGACCGCTCGGCGATCTCCTGATCCTTGTCGACCGGCTCGGGCGGATACTTCTTCGACTGCGCCGACGCGGGTGCAGCGAGGATCACGACGAGGAGGAGAGCGACACGACGCACTGGCCTCAGTGTGACACGGCTCATCCGGGGATGAGATCTTGAAGCGACGGCACGACCTTGTTCCGGCCACCGCGCTTGGCGGTGTACAGGTTCTCGTCGGCGCGCTTGATCAGCATCGAAGGATCGACGCCGGTCTCGCGGTGCAGGGTCGTCAGACCCAGGCTGATGGTGAACTTGATCTCCTGATTGTCGAACAGCGTGGGCCGCTCCTCGACCAGCGTCCTGAGGTGCTCGGCGAACACGATGCCGCCGGGCAGCGCCGTCGACGGCAGCACGCACGCGAACTCCTCGCCGCCGTAGCGTGCGAACAGATCCTCGCGGCGGATCCTCGGCTTGATCCGGCCGGTGAGATCCTTGAGCACGGCGTCACCCGCGAGGTGACCCAAGGTGTCGTTGACCTTCTTGAAGTGATCGACGTCGAACATCACGAGCGTCAGCGGATGACCGTGGCGCACGCACACCGCGATCTCGCGCTCGAGGAACTCGAGGAAGTAGCGCTTGTTGTGGATCCCCGTCATGCCATCCTGGATGGCCATGTTGTGAATCGCTTCGTGGTACGCGCTCTCGATGTTCGAGCCCGACAGGAACTTGTAGATCGCGTCGCCGAACCGGACCTGATCCGCGTCGCTCAGCGACTGGCTCTTGATCCGTGACTCGTTGACGAACGTGCCGTTGGTCGAGTTGAGATCCTCGACCCACCAGCCGCCGTCTTCATCCATGTAGAGGCGTGCGTGCTGGCGCGAGACCGAGCTGCGGCTGACCACGAAGCCCGCCTCGCTGTCGCGACCCACGATGTACTGCGTGTTCATCAGCGGCACGCGCTTGCCGATGTCCGGACCGGGCGGATGCAGGTTCACGAGACACGCGTCTCCCGCGGGCGGCTTCTTCTCGTCAGAAGGGCCGAGCGGTCGCTGAAGAATCAGCGTTCCACCTTCGCGGTAGTCGTCGGTCACGTATCTTCGTTATATCCCGGTGTTGGACGAGGGTTCAAATCTGGGGAACGGGAATCAGGACCCGCTCCCGCGGGAGACGACCTCGAAGGTCCGGGCCCCGGACCGCCCCGCGATCGGGGAGATCGTACCGATGAGTCCATCGGCCAGGAGGGTACGCGCGAGCTCGCGCTGTTCGCCGGAAAGCCGGCCGAGCATGCGATTGATCGCGACCCCGACGATCGGCGCATCGAGCGTGGTCAGCACGAGGTGACCGCCGGCCACCGCATCGATGACGGCGCTCGCCGCGTCGGCGGTGGTCACCGTTCCGACCGCGATCCCGTCGGCGCCCTCCCGCATCGCCGAGGCAACTCCCTCGGTAAAGCTGTGCACGTGCTCGCCAATCGCGCGCTGGCTGATCGTCGGTCCGGTGTGGACCAGCTCGGTCGGATCTTCGAGTACGACCACGGTCTTGCGCCGTTCGCCGAGGGCGCGGACCAGGGCGGCCAGGGTCGTGGTCTTGCCCGCTCCCGAGGGTCCGGCCACCACGATCAAGCCCCTACCGTCGAGCCAGCCGGCGACCTCCCCGAGGCCGAGCCGGTCGAGCCCCGGCGGCTCGCCATGGAGCAGGCGAAGCGCGGCACCCGGCCCCCGGTGGTCCCGGGTCAGCGTGACACGGACACGCCCTGCTCCGTCTCCATACGAGAACGTCGCGATCCGGTGCTCCTGCCAGGCCGCACGCGCCTCGGGTGGCGCGACGATCCCGACCTCGCGCGACAACTGGTCGCGGTCGAGCGCGGGCCCGGCGGACGACAGCTCACCGCCTGCCCGGACCATCGGCGGGGTCCCGGGGTAGAGGTAGATGTCGCTCGCCCGCGAGCCGCGCGCCGTGGTCGTCAGCTGATCGAGGAACGCGCTCCCGCTCGAGGTCACGACCGCCGGGGCCGTGCCGGCGTCGTACTGGCCGCGCTCGATCGCCATGTCGGAGCCGTCTCCGCTCGGCGCACTGCGCGCTGCAGACGGTCGAGTCGCGGCGGGCGCCGATGGCGTGGCGAGCTCGATCAGAACCGACCATGCGCCCGGCTTCGGGGTGACGCTTAGTGCGTATCGCTTGCCTTCGGAGTCGACCTCGAACCGCGACGGGCGCTGCGCATCGATGTGATCGAGCGCTGCCGGTGGCGCGACCTCGCGCACGAGGATCACGAGCTGATCGTGCGGCGTGACCTGCGTCGCGTTGCGGTCGCCGGTCGGGAAGCGGAGCGTGACGGCCTGGCCCGAGTTGAGGATCGCGCCGGCAGCGCCGAACCGCTCGATCGAGCGAAGGTAAACGTCGAGCTTGCTCATGATGTGGTGCCCCCGCATCGTACTACCCGAACGGTGGGGCGAGCGAGTTCCGGCGGAATGTCCGCGAACGTGCATGCTAGGTTCCGGTCATGACACGTGCCACCAAGCTCCTCGCGGTGACCACGGTAGTCGGCCTCGCCGCGTCGACGTGGCTGTACATCGACAACCGCTCCCTGCGCTCCGAGCTCGCCGAGGCTCCCACGCAGACCGCGATCGTGGCGCCCACGGCTGCGACCGGTTCGCGCTCCAGCGATGCCTGGCTCGACGCCGCGAAGCCGCGGTCGGCGACGATCCCGAAGGTGACGACCGCCGATCAGCCCGCGCTCCCCGAGGAGACGAAGGAGAGCCGACTCGATCGACGCGCGCGCCGCACCGAGGAGTTCGGCGCGATGTTCGGCCGTCACGATGGCGAGACCGAGGAAGAGTACAAGGCGCGGATCGGACCGATGATCAGCGCCGGGCTCGCGATCCCGCGCATGCGTGCCGTCGAGAATCGCCGGATCGCCGAGGAGAAGGCCGGCGTCACGCCCGAGCAATCCGCGAAGCTCGACCAGGCGTTCGAGAAGACCTACAGCGATGTCCTCGATTACACGAACAAGGCCATCACCGACGGCGTGCTCTCGCCGTACGAGCGCAACGTCGCCGGCTGGCTCGACTACGCGGGTGGGCTCGGCGGCATGCTGACCGAGACGCAGGGCTCGATCGGCAAGATCCTGTCGCCCGAGCAGATGAAGATGATGTCGACGTCGGGCTTCGAGTGGGGCGAGTACCTTGGCCTGCAGGCGCCGTGGCAGGACCTGAGGCCTCCGCCGCCGCAGAAGCCGAACAACTAGCGACTACAGGCCGAGCCAGTAGTTCGCCTTGACCATCACGACGTGCTCGCCCTCCGCGGCCGCGAGCCCGCGCAGATCGCGACCGAGCTGGAACCGACCATCCTCGGTCTCGCTCGTGCGGCCGTGGCTCCAGATCGCGAACACCGTCGAGCCCGGCCGGTACTCCCAGCGGACGACCACCGTCGAGCGCAGCTGGCGAAAGTTGAAGTCTGGACGCCCGAAGTCATACGTCGCACCGGCCGGCGTGCGCACGGAGTACGTGCCGTCATCGAGCGTGTAGCTCGAGCCTCCGATCGGCGTGAAGCGATCGACGTAGCGGTCCTCGCGCGGAGCATCGACATCTTTGAGCTCGGTGTAGCGAGCGCTGGCGATGAACGGCTGCGCATACGCCTGCAACGTCAGCCGCGGCGACAGCGTCCAGTTCACGCGCAGCGTGAGTGCTGCGACGCGCTGACGAATGCGCGCGAACAC
>JAYUYE010000156.1:0-2038 GCA_043752985.1 Myxococcales bacterium | reverse complement strand
AGCTCGCTGTGGCTCAATGACGGCAGCGGAACGTTCACGCGCAAGGCTGCGAGCGGCATCGAGGGCACCGCGAACGCGACGTCCGCCGGCAGTGCTGTGTTCGCCGACTTCGACGGCGATGCGAAGCTCGACCTGTTCGTCGGCAACGGCCAGACCAGCTACAACTCGCTCGACGATCTGTTCCTTGGCAACGGTGACGGCACGTTCACGAAAGCGAGCACGCGCCTCGGTGGCAACCTCGCGAACCCGTCGAACGGCAGCGTCGCGTGCGACTACGACAACGATGGCGACCTCGACGTCCTCGTTGCGGTCTACGGCGTGTCGCAAGGCGGCGCGCAAAACCAGCTCTATCGCAACGACGGTGCCGGCGTGTTCACCGACGTCGCGGTCGCAGCGGGGTTCGCGAGCCTGCCGACCGGAAACTACTGGATCGCCGCGACCGGCATGGGACGCTCACTCGAGCCGGGTAAGGGGCCAGGCACGTACATCGGCTCGAATGCCTTTGGTCTGGCATGCGAAGACGCGGACGCCGACGGTGATCTCGACGTCGTGGTGTCGTCGATCTCGCATCCCGGCGGCGACTACACCCGCACGTGGTCGGATCCGACCGTGTTGCTCGTCAACTCCGGTATTACCGGTGGCTACACGTTCTCCAACGCGTGGCTCGATCGCGGGCTGCCGTACAACGAGGGCGACGTCGACGCCGCGATGATCGACTTCGACAACGACGGTCGCATGGACATCTCGCTCTCGCGCACGGACAAGTACGAGGCCGGCTACACCACAGAGCTCCAGCGCGGCTGGTTCGGGTTGATGCACCAGAAGGCCGACGGAAACTACGCCGTGCTCGATCGGAGCGTAGGCCTCACCGACGAGGACGGCGGCCCGGGCATGAAGGGCGCGCAGAATCACGCGTGGTCAGACATCGACCACGACGGCGATCTCGATCTGCTGCTCGGCGCACGCGATCAGGGCGGCGGCCGCGCGAACCTCCTCATGCGCAACGAGCTCGGCGACGATCATCACTGGCTCGCGCTGCGCGTGAAGGGTGACGGTGCGGCGATCAACCGCGACGCGATCGGAACGCGCGTGACGATCACCGCTGGTGACAGCGTGCTGGTTCGCGAGGTCAAGGCGAGCCGTGGCACCTACAACTCGATGGACACCCGCACGCTGTACTTTGGCCTCGGGGATCTCGGCTGCAGCTTCACCGTCGAGGTCCGCTGGCCCGACGGCACGGTCGAGCGCTTCTCGCACGCCGACACCAACATCGACCGGATCGCGACGCTGACCTACGGCGCCGGGATCAACTAGGCAGGATCGGCGGACTCTCCGCGGAGGCGCGTTCCCGAGCTCTCGCGCAAGGGTTCCCTGAAGGTTCTCTATCGCGAACAGGTGTAGGCTCGGAGCGTGAGGGAACGTGCGTTGATCACGAGCTTTCCGACCGCACGCTTCGCGATCCGGTCAGCGGCGATGACCGACGCGGCCGCGATCGCCCGCGTGCAGACGAGTAGCTGGCAGACCAGCTATCGGGGCATCCTGCCGGATTCGATTCTCGACACGATGAACGCAGCGCGCCGCGTGTCGATGCGCCGCGAGATCTTGCTCGACGGCACCGCGCTCAATCTCGTCGCATACGACTCGACCCACCGCGACCTCGTCGGGTTCTGCAACGCGGGACCGAGCCGCCGCGAGGGCACAGCGGTCGGCGAGCTGTACGAGATCTACATCGTCGATCGGGCGAAGCGATTCGGCCTCGGGCGCGACATGTTCGAGAGCGTCACCGACTGGTGCCGCGCGAGCCGTATGTCGCAGATGATCGTCTGGGTGCTCGACAACAATCATCACGCCCGGCGGTTCTACGAGGCGATGGGTGGTCGCGCGGCGACGCGCATGAGCTCGACCGTGCGCGGATATCCGGTCGTCGAGCTGTCGTATCTGTGGGATCGGCTGTAGCGGCGCGATGCCGAGGCCGTCCGCGGTCAGGTGTGGAGCGTTACTCGCGCGTCAGACACATCTTCGAGGCGTTGAACCCGGT
>JAYUYE010000155.1:0-2041 GCA_043752985.1 Myxococcales bacterium | reverse complement strand
ACCGTACCCGCCCCATGGCACGCTCGCAATGCACGTGAGCGTGCGCAGACCGTTCTCGGCAGAGCGCTGATCGTGCATCCGTCGCGGGTGAGAGCTCCCCTGGTCGTACTCCTGGTCGGCTCGGGGCGGTTCGCCCCGGCGCGCATCAAGGATCAAATCTCGCCCGGACCCGAGCGGATCATCGACGGCGTCGAAGGCGATGCCGACCTCACGGAGCCGTGGATCAATGCCGACTGCACCGCGCTGTATTTCGGCCGCAGCGGCAAGAGCTGGATGGCGCTGACAGTGGACGACCCGACCTCCGGGCCGTAGCGTTCTCAGCGATGGCCGATCGACACCGCGACCCCCCGTGGATCTTTCGAACGTATGCGGGGCACTCGAGCGCGCGCGCTTCGAACGAGCTTTATCGAGCGAACCTCGCTGCGGGCCAGACCGGGCTCTCGATCGCGTTCGATCTCCCGACCCAGTGCGGCTACGACCCCGACCATCCGCTCGCGCGGCCCGAGGTCGGCAAGGTCGGAGTGCCCATCGCATCGCTCGACGACATGCACGCGCTGTTCGACGGGATCCCGCTCGAGCAGATGAACACGTCGATGACCATCAACGGCACCGCGATGTGGCTGCTCGCGCTCTACGTCGCGCTCGCGCGTGAGCGTGGCGTCCCCGAGGCGGGGCTGCGCGGCACGGTGCAGAACGACATCGTCAAGGAGTACCTGGCGCGCGGCACGTACATCTTCCCGCCCGAGCCGTCGCTCGATCTGATCGCGGAGACCTACGAGTATTGCGTCGCGCACATGCCGCAGTGGAACCCGTCGAACGTGTGCAGCTACCACCTGCAGGAGGCCGGCGCGACGCCGGTGCAGGAGCTCGCGTTCGCTCTCGCGGATGCGATCGGCGTCCTCGATCGCGTGAAGGCGCGCGGGCGAGTCGATGCCTCGGCGTTCTCGCGGTGCGTCGGGCGCGTCTCGTTCTTCGTCAACGCCGGCATGCGATTCGTCGAGGAGATGTGCAAGATGCGCGCGTTCACGGAGCTGTGGGACGAGCTGTGTCGAGAGCGCTACGGCGTCACCGACCCGAAGCATCGCCAGTTCCGCTACGGCGTGCAGGTCAACTCGCTCGGGTTGACCGAGCAGCAGCCCGAGAACAACGCGTGGCGCATCCTGATCGAGGCGCTCGGCGTCACGCTCTCGAAGGACGCACGCTGCCGCGCACTGCAGCTGCCGACCTGGAACGAGGCGCTGTCGCTACCGCGGCCGTGGGATCAACAGTGGTCGTTGCGGCTCCAGCAGATCCTCGCGTTCGAGACGGATCTGCTCGAGTACGGCGATCTGTTCGCCGGCAGTCCGGTGGTCGCTGCGAAGGTCAGCGAGCTCGCGGCCGCGGCGCGCGCAGAGCTCGCACAGATCGCAGCGATCGGCGGCATCCAGGGTGCGATCGAGAACGGCTATTGCAAGCAGGAGCTCGTGCGGTCGATGGCTGCACGGATGGCGCGGATCGAGCGCGGCGAGCAGACCGTGGTCGGCGTCAACAAGTGGACCGACGGCATCGCGTCCCCGCTCGTCACCGGTGATGACGGTGGTGTGTTTCGCGCGGACCCGGCGGCGGCGAACGAAGCGCGCGCGTCGCTCGAGCGCACGCGAACCACGCGCGATCAAGGCAAGGCGACGGCCGCACTCGCCGCGCTCGAGGCCGCCGCACGTGCGGGCGAGCCGATCATGGAGCACTCGATCGCGTGCGCGCTTGCCCGCGTGACCACGGGTGAGTGGGCCGGAACGTTGCGCGGCGTGTGGGGCGAGTACCGTGCGGCGACGGGGATCACGGGCGCATCGATAGGCGCGGGCAGCTCGGAGGGCTGGGACGCGCTGCGGGCCCGGGTCGCGGCGCTGCCCAGACGACCGAAGCTCCTGGTCGGCAAGCCCGGGCTCGACGGCCATTCAAACGGTGCCGAGGTGGTCGCGGTGGCCGCGCGCGACGCCGGCTTCGAGGTGATCTATGCGGGCATCCGGCTCGAGCCCGCGGCGATCGCGGCGACCGCCGTCCA
>JAYUYE010000154.1:0-12305 GCA_043752985.1 Myxococcales bacterium | reverse complement strand
GTGACCACCGCTTCACGATCGCTGACCGGGGGGAGGCTCTGGTCAGGTGTAGGTGCCGGGATCAACGTCCATTCGCGGCAGCCGCATTGTCGGCCACTGCGTGGAATCCTCGATCATCTCGACGACACGCTTGACTGCGTTCGGGCTCGCCGTCGCCGTGATGCTGAACGAGGACTGCCCGCCGTGCTCGTCGACAATCGCACTGACGCCGTCGTACTCGATGTGAACTCGACCCGCCTTGTCTCGCTCGATCTGCATGCGCTGCGTATCGGTCGGGATCCCAGGACGTGTAGGGGGGCCGCTGGAGCCTCGCTGTCCCTCGTCCTCAGCATGCCCGTTGCACCGAGCTTGACCAGTCCCACCGTCGCTGCCGTTCTGGAGCCGCTAGCCCGGTTTGAACGGGCGACCGCCGGTTTACGAAACCGGTGCTCTACCACTGAGCTATAGCGGCGGGTAGAGGCGGATTGGTACCCGACCGAACGCTCGATTGCAAGAGTCGGTCAGCGCGGGAGTAGGGCGATCACGTTCGGCAGATTCCAGAAGGCGAGGTTGCTGTCGTTCTCGACGAAGTGGGTCTCGTAGCTGCCGACGCGGGCGAGCTCGGCGTCCGGGCCGCGTGCGACGAGCGAGGCCTCGGGGCCGCCCTCGAGGAACAGGGCGCCGACGAGGTCGTGGGTTGCGAGAGAGCGGCTGAGCTCGGCCATCGTGACGGCGGCACGCGCATGGAGGAAGACGATGCGGCCCAAGCGATCGAGACCAATTGCCGCAGCGGAATACTGCTTGGGATCTTTCCAGGGCAGGGCTTCGCCCGTGCAGCCGAGCAGACGATAGCTCTGGATGATCGAGTGGTAGCGGGCGCGCAGCGCGGCGAGATCGAAGTCTGGGCAGTCGCGGCCGGCGAGCTGGATCGGGGGATCGGTCGCGTTGACCGGATCCCAGGCGAGGTAGCCGCTCATCTTCGGGTTGTCGGCGCTGCGGACGGTGCCCTCGATGACGATCATGCCGACGGGCTTGCCCGACGCGTGGAACATGCCGGCGTTGGTGACGGCCGCGAGGTGGAAGGCGTCGCGCCAGTCAGGTGCGTTGCGGGCACCGACTTCGTCGGCGGTGGACAGGACGCGCAGCGCGAACCGGGTGGCGTCGGCGCGTACGACGTCGACGCAGGGCGGCCCGCCAGCGGCAGGGACCGCGGCAATCGGCCAGCGCTCCACGGTGAGTCCCGTGCCGAGCGCGTGGAGATCGGTCGGGCACGGCAGGAGCGGCGACGTGGGGACCGACTCCCGGGTAACCGGTGAAGCGAGTGGCGCGGTCGCGGACTCACTGCGGCCGCACGCGACGAGCAGCAGGAGCGCCAGCGGTCTCACCGGGCAGTGAACGCGCAGCGGGCGGAGGTCATTCCACCGGCGAACGACAACGTCTCACAGCGCGCGGAGCGAGAGACCGGCGTCGACCGCGGTGACGTAGGGGACGAGGGAGTCGCCGGTCCACGCGGCTCGGATCACCGCGACGGCATCGGCCCCGGCGGTGGCGGCCTCGCGTGCGCGGTCGGGGGAGTCGATGCCGCCCACGGCGACGAGGTGTGCGCTGCCGTGCGGGGCGCCGAGGACCGCGGGGCCGAGCGGCGTGGCGTCGGGCTTGGACGGGGTCGCCCAGATCGGGCCGAGCTGGACGAGGTCGGCGCCGGTGTCGGCGTCGGGGGCGTGGCGCGAGACACCGATGATGCCGTCGAACTGGGCGCGCGCATCGGCGACGGAAATCCCGGATTCGGGGAGGTGGATCGCGATCGCGCCGGCGGCGATCGCGAGGTCGATGCGGTCGTTGACGATCACGCGGGTGTAGCGGCGCGCGACCTGGATCAGCTCGAGCAGGAGCTTGCCATCGAGATCTTTTTCGCGGACCTGCACGAGGACCGAGCCAGGCGGGCAGCCGCGGACGGCGCGCTCGATCGCCGCGCCGAAGGCGTCGGGAGTCTCGCCCATGAGTCGGCGATCAGTGATCGCGACGACGCGGATGGACTCGAGCACGACTGCGACGCTACTCGATCAGACCAGCGGTCGGGGACGAGGCGTTGGCGTAATCGCGACGCGGCATGCGGCCGGCGAGGAACGACTTGCGGCCGGCGTCGATCGCGAGCCGCATCGATTCGGCCATGAGGACGGGGTTCTTGGCGCCCGCGATGCCGGTGTTCATGAGAACGGCGGTGCAGCCGAGCTCCATCGCGATCGCGGCGTCCGAGGCCGTGCCGACGCCCGCGTCGACGATCACGGGGATCGAGATGTTCTCGATGATGAGACGGATGTTGTGCGGGTTGCGAATGCCGAGGCCAGAGCCGATCGGCGCGGCGAGCGGCATCACGGCGAGGCAGCCGGCTTCCTCGAGGCGCTTGCAGGTGATGAGGTCGTCCGAGCAGTACGGGAGAACCTTGAAGCCCTCCTTGACGAGCCGGCGCGCGGCCTCGACGGTCGCGGTGTTGTCGGGAAACAGCGTCTTGGGATCGCCGATCACCTCGAGCTTGACGAGCTCGTCCATGCCGAGCTCGCGTGCGAGGTGGAGCGTGCGGATCGCTTCGTCCGCGGTGTAGCAACCGGCAGTATTCGGCAAGAGGATGTACCGGGTGCGATCGATCGCATCGAGCACGGTCGGCTCCTTGCTCGACAGATCGACGCGGCGGAGAGCGACGGTCACGATCTCGGCACCCGACGCGGCGAGTGCAGCGCGCGTCTCGTCGTTGGATTTGTACTTGCCGGTGCCGACGATCAGCCGCGACGTGAAAGAGCGGTCTCCGAGTTTCCAGGTATCCGACATTTCAGCCTCCTCCGACGAAGGTCACGACCTCGAGCCGATCGCCGTCGGTGAGGGTCGTCGTTGCGTGCTGGGCGCGTGGGATGACCTCGAGGTTGCGCTCGACTGCGACGCGCTTGTCGCCGAGGCCGAGCTCTCCGAGAAGCGCCAGGACGGTGGTTCCCTGTGCGACGGTGCGAGGTTTACCGTTGATCACCACGTCGATACTCGACGACACGGGGCGGAACCTACCACCGTTGACGCGGGCAGCCACGCCAACGCTGTTGTGACGACCACGACATCCGTGCCTTGGTGAGGATCGATTTTGTGAAGAGGTTGTCACACTCCCGGAGGGGTCGCAGGGTGGCAACCGTTGGGAACTATGGAGGCCATGTGCGATCTCGCACCCGGGCACGGCGCTGGCAGAGAAGGGAGTCCGTGGGCTCGTTCCACAGGAGCTTAACCAAATGAGTCTAGGAATTGCTCGTCCTGCCGCCTTCGCCCCCGCCATGCCCGTGAGGGCAACGCCAGACCCGCGTCTGACGGGCGAAGATCCTGCCCGCATCCGGGCAACGATCGCGAGGGCACCGCTGTTCGCTGCGCTTCCGATCTCCGCGATCGAAGACCTCACGGCTCGCGTCGCGGTCCGCAAGGTCGCGGTGGGCTCTGCGGTCGTTGCCCAGGATGAGCCTGGCGACGCCATGTTCGTGATCATGAGCGGCCGCGTGAAGGTCGTGATCTTTGGCGAGAGTGGGCGCGAGGTGACGCTGTCGATCCTCCGCGCGGGTGATTCGTTCGGAGAGATGTCGCTGTTCGACCAGGCTCCGCGCTCTGCGCACTGCCTGGCGATCGAGCCGACGATCCTGCTCGTGCTGTCGCGCGAGGATCTGATGCGCCACATGGCGGCTCATCCAAGGACGTCGGTGAATCTGCTGGGTGAGATGGCGCGCCGGCTGCGCCGCGCCGACGAGACGATCGCGCAGCTCGCGCTGTGTGACGTCAACGAGCGGCTGATCCATCGCCTGGTGGCGCTCGGTCGCGAGGAAGGTGCGTCGGGCCCCGATGGTCTCGTCGTGCGCCGCCGGCCGACGCAGCAGGAGCTCGCGAACATGATCGGTAGCTGCCGCGAGACCATCTCTCGTGCGTTCAACCAGCTCGCGCGCGATGGCCTGATCATTCCGCGTGGTCGCTCGCTGGTTGTCACGCCAGCGCTGATCGAGAAGGCCGAGAAGAAGAGGGCTGCCTGAGCCTGACGTAGCTGCAGCCGCTCGTCGTCCCGCCCTGCTTGCGCCATCGCGTGCGAGCAGGGCGGTTTTATTCGAGGCTGTCGAAGTGCCGACAGGTCCTGGGGTCGAGATCGCGGTAAACCTTTGCCGAATCGCCCGGTTAGCTTGACAGGGGAGGCCTGGGAGCGCCAGATCCCAGGGATGACCGCGTCGACGATGATCCGACGCACGCGCGTCGAGGTCGACCTCGCCGCGATCGTCGCCAACGCGAGGACGGTTCGCGCGCTCACCGGCACGGACCTGTATGCGGTGGTCAAGGCCGACGCGTACGGCCACGGCGCGGTCGCGGTCGCCCAGGCGCTGACGCGCGCGAAGGCGGCGGCGGGATTCGCGGTCAGCCTCGTCGAGGAAGGCGTGCTCCTGCGCGAGTCCGGCATCACCTCACCGATCCTCGTGATGGGGCCGAGCCAGCACGGCGGCGAGGACGAGATGGTGATGGCGAACCTGACGCCCGCGATCAGTTGCGAGGAAGATCTCGCTGCGATCGCCGCGGTCGGGAACCGGCGCCAGCTGCCGATCGATGCGCACCTCAAGATCGACACGGGAATGGGGCGGCTCGGCGTTCCCGTCGAGCGCGCGGCCGAGCTCGCGGTCGCGGCGAAGAACAACGGCATCCAGATCGTCGGGCTGATGACGCACTTCGCGTGCGCAGACACCGACTCCCCGGACGATCCGCAATCGATGACGCGCGACCAGCTGCGCCGATTCGCCGAGGCCGACGCGGCCGTGAGCGCCACCGGCGCACCGATCAAGATCCGGCATGCCGCGAACAGCTCGGGCGCGCTGCTGTTTCCGGAGGCACGGTTCGATGTGGCGCGGACCGGTATCGCGCTCTACGGCAATGGCCGCTGGCCCGACGGTGCGTCGCGCCAGCCAGCGATGCGGCTCGTCACCGAGGTCACTCAGCTGCGGAACGTCGCAGTCGGGACGTCGGTCGGCTACGGCGCCACGTGGCGCGCCGAGCGTCCGAGCCGCGTTGCAGTGCTGCCGATCGGCTACGCGGACGGCTTGCCGCGGCGGGCGAGCAATCACGCACAGGTCGCGATCCGCGGGGTGCGGGTGCCGCTCGTCGGGCGGATCAGCATGGACATCGCGATCGCCGATGTCACCGACCTGCCGGATGTTGTCGTCGGTGATCCAGCGGTGCTGCTCGGTCGGGCGAGTGGTGGCGTGTCGATCACCGCCGCCGACTACGGCGAGTGGAGCGGGCTGTCGGAGTACGAAGTCACCTGCGGGATGAGCAAGCGCGTGCCGCGCACCTACGTGGGAGAGGCCGCGTGAGCGCGAACGACGACGACGAGCCGACGCAGGACCGGACCACGCTCGTGGGCGTGCCGGTCGCTCCGGCGCCGCTCGCTGCGACCCCGCCAGCGCCGGGTTCGCCGCCGCCGGCTCCCGCGGATCCCGTCGCACCGCGCCAGGGCTTTGGCGGCGCCGTGATCACGGGTGTCAAGGATGCGGGCGCTCCGGTCGTGCGCTTCCTCGACATGCTCGGGGGGCACCTGATCCTGATGGGGCGCGCGCTCGCGTGGCTGCCGCGCCGGCCATTCCGCGGCAAGAACTACCTCGAAGCGGTGGAGTACATCGGCTTTGGTAGCCTTCCGATCGTGCTGCTCGTCGGCGCCTTCACCGGGATGGTGTTGTCGCTGCAGTCGGTCTACGCCTTCCGCCAGCTCGGCTTCGAATCGTTCTCGGGTGCGGCGACCGGCAAGGCGCTGTCGCTCGAGCTCGCACCGGTGTTGACGTCACTGATGCTCGCGGGTCGAGCAGGGGCGGGCATCGCGACCGAGCTCGGCACGATGCGGATCTCGGAACAGATCGACGCGCTCGAATCGATGGCCGTCAATCCCGTGCAGTACCTCGTGCTGCCGCGGCTGATGGCAGCGATGGTCGTGATGCCGATCCTGACGCTGCTGTTCTTCTGCGTCGGCATGGGCGGCGCGTACTTCGTCGCCGTGATCATCGAGGGCGTGCACCAGGGCCAGTGGGTCGCAAAGCTGCGCGACATCGTGACGCCTCTCGACGTGCTCCAGGGGATGATCAAGAGCGTCGTGTTCGGTTTCCTCGTCGCGCTGATCGGGTGTTACCAGGGCTACAACGCGGCGGGTGGTGGCCGCGGAGTCGGCATCGGCACCACGCGCGCGGTCGTGTTCGGATCGGTCGCGACGCTCGTCCTCGACTACTTCCTGACCGACATCCTGTTCTCGGTGTTCGGTACGGCAGGGGGACAATAAGTGGCCAGCCCGGTCAAGGAAGAGATCATCGGAGAGTCGCCGGCCGAGCAACAGGATCCGCGGTGGCAGGTCCGCGTGCGCGGTCTGACGAAGTCGTTCGGCAACAACCTCGTGCTCGACAATCTCGACCTCGACATCGAGCGCGGCAAGGTCAACGTCATCCTCGGCGCGTCAGGCGCTGGCAAGAGCGTGCTGATCAAGCACTTCATGTGCCTTCTGCGGCCGGACACAGGTCATATCTACGTCGACGGCACCGACGTGATGGCGCTCGATCCACAGGCGCTGTCGAAGTTCCGCCGCAAGTTCGGCCTGGTGTTCCAGTTCGCCGCCCTGTTCGACGCGCTGACGGTCGAGGAGAACTGTGCGTTTCCGCTCAAGGAGCACACCAAGAAGTCGAGCTCGGAGATCCGCGACATCGTTGCGGAGAAGCTCGGCGCCCTGGGGCTACAGGGCACACAGAAGAAGTATCCAGGCGAGCTGTCGGGCGGCATGCGCAAGCGCGTGGGCCTCGCGCGGGCGCTCGTGCTCGAGCCCGAGATCCTCATGTACGACGAACCGACAACCGGGCTGGATCCCCTCGCGACGAGGAACGTCGACGAGATGATCCTCGACGCCTGCGCCCGGTATAAGGTGACCTCGGTGGTCATCTCGCACGACATGGCGTCGGTGTTCCGCATCGCGGACCGGATCGCCATGCTCCACAACAAGCGGATCTTGACGGCCGGACCCGCGGATGTGATCGCGGGCAGCGCGGATCCGTTTGTTTACGAATTCCTGCGGGCGTCGGGCGTCGGCGCAGTCCAGCGGCTCGCGGGAGGTGGCGAGTGAAGGCGGTCTCTGCCGGTGTTCGCGTCGCGATCCTGTTCCTGCTGCTCGTCGTCGGCGGATACCTCGTGTGGAAGAACCTCGGCCAGGATCCCGCCGGCAAGGAAAACTACTACCTCGCGGCGCGGTTCCGCGATGCCGCTGGTCTGCCGGTCGGTAGCAAGGTCGTTGTCGCCGGCATCGGCCAGGGCGAGGTAACGAAGCTCGAGGTCGAGGGCCGCTACGCGCGCGTCACGTTCAAGGTCAACGACAAGATCAAGGTCTACACGAGCGGCGTCGTGATCAAGAAGGCAACCTCGCTGCTCGGCGACAACTACCTCGAGATCGATCCGGGCGAGCCCGAGCGCCAGAACCCCGACGGCACCAAGCAGCAGTTCAAGCTGCTCGGTGAGACCTGCAAGGGCTACAGCGACTCCGACCGCAACGTCTCTGATCCATGCCGGCTCGTGCCGACGGTGATCGAGGCGACCACGCCGGATCAGCTCATGCACCGCATCGAGCAGACGCTGCCGAACGTGGACCGCGTGCTCGAGAGCGTGCGCGATCTGTCGGAGGACGTCCGCCGGATCGTGAACGGGCCCCTGCAGTCCGTCGCCACCCGCGTCGACGGTCTCGTTCAGCGCGAAGCCGGGACGGTCGCCGACATCATCGCGCGCGCCGACCGGTCGATGCAGAAGATCGAGCAGATCGCGAACGACCTGCGCAACATCACGCAGGGCGCGGATCCACGCATCGCTGCGATCCTCGAGAACCTCGACGGCGCTTCGAAGGAAGCCAAGGACCTCGTCGCCTCCGCGAAAACCGAGCTCGAGCAGACCGGCAACGCGCTCCGCGGCAAGCTCGATAAGCTCGACGGCGTGATCGGTCACACCGAGTCGATCACGGCGAAGATCGACGACGACAAGGGAACTCTGGGCCGCCTCGTCAACGATCCGGCGATCGCCGACAACGTCGAGCAGATCACGGAGGATGCGAAGGGCTTCCTCGGCACGCTGTTTGGTCTCAAGGCCTACGTCGGGCTGCGCAGCGAGTACAACGTGTTCGCCGGGCTCGCGCGCCACTACGTCTCGGTCGAGCTCCACACGCGGCCGGACAAGTACTACTTGATCGAGCTCGAGAAGGGCCCGCGCGGCGGCTACCCCGATGTGACGCTGACGTTCGATCCCACCGTCGATCCCAACTACTGGGTCCGGCGCAGCACGATCGAGGACTCGATCCGCTTCACGTTCCAGTTCGCGAAGCGGTTCGGCTGGCTCACGCTCCGCTACGGCCTCAAGGAGTCCACCGGTGGCATCGGCCTCGACGCCGACTTTCGGTGGTGGGGCCAGGGCCTCAAGCTGCAGGTCGACGCGTTCGACGCCACGTTCGATCGCTACCCGCGGGTCAAGCTCGCGCTCGCCTACGAGGCATTCCGCCACCTCTACATCCTCGGCGGCGTCGACGAGCTGTTGAACTCGCCCGACAGCCTGACGATCGTCACCGGCGGCTCGAACGTCCCGATCCAGTTCGAGACGTTCACGTTCGGACGCGACGTGTTCTTCGGCGCGATGCTGCGATTCAACGACGAAGATCTGGCGGCGCTGTTGACCGTCGGTGGATCTGCGCTCGCGGGCGTCGCGAAGTAGCTCGAGCTGACTACTTATCGTTCGTGATCCGGACGCGCGCGATCAGCTCACGCAGCTCGAGATCGTCGACCGACGCGACCTCGTTCACGATCTTCTCGCGGTTCACACCGGTCGCGGGAATCGGAGCGGGCTTGACCGGCGCAGCGCGCACGCGGGGTGCGGCGGCGAGCTCGCGGCGGCTCCGGCCGGCGAGCTTGAATCGGATCTCGTCGAACAGTCGCGGCATGCCGAGCCGCTCGGTGAGCCCCTTGAGCAGCTGGGGTTTGAGCAGAGTGAGCTCGTGGAGCCACGCGCTGGTCGCGACCTCGACCCACAGCACGCGATCCGTGACGCCGTCAGGCCGCGTGCGCTGCGCGATCTTCGGACCGACGAGCTCGGCCCACTCGGTCAGCACACGCTGGCTACGAATCTCGTCGCTGATCCCGTGGAACTTCAGCGCGGATGCGACGGCGCGCGCGGCCGACGTCGGCTCGAGGGCACGGTACGGCGCACGCCCGGTCGGCCTGCGGTTCACGAGGCGCGCAACCGGCGGATCAGCTCGCGCAAGCGGCGCTCACCGTCACCGTCGCGGCTGACGAACCGAAGGCCGGAGCCGCCGGAGGGCACGTGGTACGAGACGCGCCCGGCGATCTCGATCGCGGCGGCGCCACCGGGCGGCACGACCTCGAGCGTGAGATCGGTGTCGATCGGGAGCGGCTCGGGCGTGGTCAGCAGCGCGCCGCCGACGCCGATCTCGGAGATTGCCGACTGGACGTAGGCCGAGCTGTTCGTGATGCGATAGCGAACGTTGACCGAGACCGGGAGCCGGTGGTGACGGCGGCGCGGGACGTCGGTCCGCTTGCCCGAGAACACCTCGTGCAGGAACGTCAGCTTGACCTGCTCGTCGGTCGCGAGCTCGACGGTGGCCCCGGCGCGGACGCGCATGCGAGGCAGGGCGGGGCGCCAGGTCTGGACGGCACCGCGGATCAGAACTTTGTTCGGCAAGAGTGCCGAGGACACCTCGATGATGACCTGCTGGCCCGCCTCGAGCTCATCCGTCGTCGGAATGAACACCGTCTCGCTCACCGTGTCACCCGGAGCGAGCTCCCGCCATTCATCGGCGGATCGGATTCGGAGCTTGAGAATCACCATCGGTGGAGCGGTCGGAACGTAGCACGCAATCTAATGGCGTCGGAAGCGGAGCGCCCACACCTTGAGCAGTGCTTCCGCAACGATGGAGCGCGACATCTTCGACTGCCCCACGCGTCGATCCACGAAGGTGATCGGGGTCTCGACGATGCGGAGGCCCTTTCGGACCGCGCGGTACTTTATCTCGATCTGGAAGCTGTACCCGTTGGAGGTGATCGTGGCGAGGTCGATCGCCTCGAGGGCGCCACGCCGCCAGCACACGAAACCGGCAGTCACGTCGCGGACGTCGACTCCAAGAATCGTGCGCGCGTACAGGCTGCCGCCGCGCGAGATCACCTTGCGGCCGATGCCCCAGTTCTCGGTGCCGCCGCCCGGGACGTAGCGCGAGCCGACCACCAGATCGGCTCCGTCCTCGGCGAGCGCGAGCATGCCGCGGAGGTACTTCGGGTCGTGGCTGCCGTCCGCGTCCATCTCGAACAGGTAGTCGTAGCCGCGGGCCAGGCCCCAGCCGAAGCCCTCGACGTAGGCGGTCCCGAGGCCGAGCTTGCCGGCGCGATGCATGACGTGGATCCGGGGCTCGGCGGCCGCCAGCTCATCGAGGACCTGCCCGGTGCCATCGGGCGAGTTGTCGTCGACAAACAACAGCTCGGTGCCAGGGAGCGCGGCCAAGAAACTCTTCGCGACGCCGCGCACATTGTCGTGCTCGTTGTAGGTCGGGATCACGATCAGCGACTGCGGCATCGAGCGCGGACCATAGCGATCCGACGCTCACGCCGCAACGCGCTATGCTCAGGATGGTGGCGAAGCCGAGACGCGCATGGATCTATGTGCTGTCCGTGGCGGCGCTCCTGTTGCCCGCCGCTGGCATCGCGTATCTCGGGGCCGTGTCGTACCGCGACGAGCGCGGTGCGATCGCCGCGCAGGACGAGGCGCAGCGGCAAGCGGCGATCGCGATCGCGGGCCGGATCAGCCACGAGATCGACGCCGCGCTCGGCGCTATCGAGCAGGCCACCGGGGTCGAGACCGGTCGCCCCGCAAGGCATCCCCTCACCGCGCGGGGATTTCCCGCCTCCGGACGCGGCGGAGAATCGATCGATCCGGTTCGGGCCGCTCCGATCAGTGCGCCGCTCGCACGCTACTGGTTCTGGATCGATGCTGACGGAAAGCTGCGCGCTCCCCGCGCGGCTCCCGAAGGGATCGAGGTCGAGGGCGCGCTCGATCGCGGTGCACCGTGCGCCGCCGGCGGTCGCCTCGAAGACTGCGTCCGCGAGCTGTCGACGCGGCAGTCGCGTGTGGCACGGCTGCATCAAGCGCAGCAGGCCGAAGCGTGTCGCGGTGATGGTTGCGCGGCAGCGTGGGCCGAGTCGCGCCGGCACTACACCGTGCTCGCGGCATTTGACGACACCGGGCCGGTCGCGCAGCTCGGTCTCGCTCGCGTGCTTCAGCGCTTGAAGGACCCCAAGGCCGGGCAGGCGCTCGCCGATCTCGAGCAGCGATTTGCCGAGCGCACGTTCGAGGGCGTTCCGGTCCGGCTCGTCGTCGCACTGTTGCGCGCGGAGACTGCGGGCACGCTGCTCGATCTCGCCGACGGCGTCCTCGGCAACCGTTACACGCTCGACCCCGTGGTCCGGCTCGGCGTGCTCGGCCGGATCCGGGCACGGATCGCGGACCCGCTGAGCGCGGCGCAGCAGGTGCGACGTGCCTCGCTCGACGAGCAGATGGGGCTGATCCGGGCCGAGGCGCGGACCGCCGCCGGGCTCGCCGACGACGTCGCCGACATGGTGCGCACCGCGACGCCCGAGTGGCGCGGCCGTGCCGCGATCCGCGAGTCCGCACGGACCTTGATCTATCGCCGGCGCGCGGATGGCGGCGTGATCGGCGTCGCCGTCGACGCGCCGATGCTCGAAGCAGCCGCGGGGACGGAACCGGGTGACCTCGTCGCACTGCATGCGCGCCCGCTCGTGTTACCCGCAGGTGCATCGCCGGGCGCGGACCTGCGCCGGATCGTTCAGGTCCCGATCGGCGAGTCGCTTCCGCACCTCGCACTCGCGATCGTCAACCCGCTGACCGATCCCGATCCGCGCGATGCGGTGATCCGCGAGCGCTCTAAGCGGCACATCATGTACACGTCCGCGCTCGCCGTCGCGCTCGCACTCGGCCTGTTGCTCCTCGTCCGCGGTGCCGCGCGCGCGCGCGAGCTCGCACAACTCAAGAGCGACTTCGTCTCGACCGTGTCCCACGAGCTCAAGACCCCGCTGACCTCGATCCGCATGTTCGCCGAGATGCTCGAGCAGGGCGTCGCCCAGGGCGATCCGCAGAAGATGGCGCGCTATCACGGCGTGATCGTCCAGGAGAGCCAGCGCCTGGGCCTCCTGATCGCGAACCTCCTCGACTATGCGCAGATCGAGAAAGGGACCCGCCGCTAC
>JAYUYE010000153.1:0-2044 GCA_043752985.1 Myxococcales bacterium | reverse complement strand
TACTGGAAGAGCCCGATGACTCCGGAGGGTCTGTATCCGGAGCACGATCTGTTCATCCAGCTCATGAAGCTGAAGAACACGCTGCGCTACACGAAGGGTGACGAGCTGATCACCCACCTCGGCGCCGAGTACTACGACTAGACTCGTCGACTCGATGAAGGCGATCCAGACCGATCTTCCCGGCGTCGTGCTCGCCGAGCTCGATGTGTTCGACGATCGCCGCGGGCGGTTCATGGAGACCTACCGTCGCGAGCATCATGCCGAGCTCGGCATCGCAGTCGGCATGGATTTCGTGCAGGACAACTTCTCGTCGTCGACGAGGAACACGCTGCGTGGGCTCCACTATCAGCTGAACAAGCCGCAGGGCAAGCTGCTCCACGTCACCCAGGGCGAGGTGTTCGACGTCGTCGTCGACATCCGCCGAGGGTCTCCGACGTTCGCGAAGTGGATCGGCGTCCGGATCTCGGCGGCGAACCATCGCCAGCTGTGGATCCCGCCGGGGTTCGCCCACGGCTTCCTCGTGCTCTCGGAGTCGGCGGACATCGCCTACAAGTGCACCGAGGTCTACGACCGCGCGGACGACCGCACGATCTCGTGGGAGGACCCGGAGCTGGCGATCGGGTGGCCGCTCGAAGCGCCGCCGGTGTTGTCGGAACGCGACGAGTCGGCGCCACGGCTGCGCGCGGCCGAGCTGCCCGCGTACGTCGCATGAAGATCCTGGTCACCGGTGGCCGCGGCCAGCTCGGCCGGGCGGTGGCTCGTCGCGGTTCCGCGGCCGGCCACGTCGTGACGGCGCTCGGCCATGACGCGCTCGACGTCTGCGCCGACAGCGCGGTCGCCGCGCGCTGCACCGAGCTTGCGCCCGACCTCGTGATCAACGCGGCGGCCTATACCGCCGTCGACAAGGCCGAGAGCGAGCGAGCACGCGCCTTTGCGGTCAACGCCGAGGGGGCCGGCGCCGTGGCGCGTGCGTGCGCCGCCCGCGCCATCCGCGTCCTTCACGTCTCGACCGACTACGTGTTCGACGGTGCGCTCGATCGACCGTATCGCGAGGACGATTCGCCGAACCCGCTCGGCGTCTACGGTGCGAGCAAGCTCGCCGGTGAGCTCGCGGTCCAGGCAGCGGGTGGCAGCGTCGTGCGCACCTCGTGGCTGTTCGGCGAGGGTGGACCGAGCTTCGTGCACACGGTGCTGCGGCTCGCGGCCGAGCGACCGGTGCTGCGGATCGTGGCGGATCAGCGGGGCTGCCCGACCTGGGCCGATGATCTCGCCGACGCGCTGCTCGCGCTCGCTGCCGTGCGGACCCTCGCGCCTTGCTATCACTTCTCCTGCGCAGAGCCGGTTACCTGGCACGCGTTCGCGTCGGCGATCGTCGCGGAGGCGCGTGGGTACCGCGAGCTCGCGTGCGAGAGGATCGATGCGATCGCGACCGTCGAGTATCCGACACCCGCGAAGAGGCCCGTTTCATCGGTCCTCGACACGACACGGATCCGCGCGCTGGGCGTCACGACGCCGTCCTGGCGACCGGGCCTCGCCGCGGTCGTCGCGCACGAGCTGGATCACTAGGAATTCGCCGCCCCCGGCGGTATATCGCCCCCGTGCCGCGTCACCCGGTCGACCGCTATGCGGCGTGGCTCGACCGCAATCGGATCGGGCTGCTCGTTCTCTCGGTCCTGATCACGATCCTCGGCACGTATCTCGCGACCCGGATGACGATCAAGTCCGACCTGACGAACCTGTTGCCATCGGGGCAGCGGTCGGTCAAGGACCTCGTCGCCGTCCAGCAGCGCGCTCGCTCGTTCGGCACGGTGCAGATCGTCGTCGAGGCAGCGACCGCGCCGGAGCGCGAGCGTGCTGCGGCGGGCCTGCTCGCGCGGTTCGCGAAGATCGAGCCCGAGCTGGTCAACCAGATCTCGGTCGACGACGGGCCGCTTCGCCGCTACGGCTGGCAGCACCGATTCCTGTGGGCCGAGCTCACCGATCTCGAGGCCGCGCGCGACGCGCTGAAGGAGCGCATTCTCCAGGCGCGGCTCGACGCGAACCC
>JAYUYE010000152.1:0-2047 GCA_043752985.1 Myxococcales bacterium | reverse complement strand
GATCGAGCGGATCAAGGCCGACCCGCGGCATCGGCGCTTGCCGGTGGTTGTCTACACCGGCCGCGAGCTGACCGATGAGGACAAGGGCCGCCTGCATGGTCTGGCGCAGACCGTGATCATCAAGGACGTGACGACGATGGAGCGCCTCCTCGACGAGACGGCGTTGTTCCTCCACCGCGTCGAGGCGAACCTCCCCGAGCGCAAGCAGCGCGTGCTGCGGCGGCTCGCGAAGAGCGATCCGCAACTCGCGGAGCGCAACGTGCTGGTCGTCGACGACGATCTGCGCAACATCTTCGCGCTGACCTCGCTACTCGAGGGCCACAAGATGCACGTCCAGTACGCCGAGAACGGTCGTCGCGCGCTCGCGAAGCTCGAGGAGAACCCGAACATCGACGTCGTCCTGATGGACATCATGATGCCGGAGATGGACGGCTACGAGGCGCTCCGGAAGATCCGCAAGAAGCCGATCTGGAAGGACCTCCCCGTGATCGCGCTCACCGCGAAGGCGATGAAGGGCGACCGCGAGAAGTGCCTCGAGGCCGGCGCGTCGGACTACATTGCCAAGCCGGTCGATGCGGACCAGCTGCTGTCGCTGCTGCGCGTCTGGCTGTATCAGGCGTAGCTCGCCTCGATTCCGGACATCCGGTGCCAGGTGGCCGAATGTTTTTCGTTTCGGTCGTCTCGACCGGCGCGTATGGTCCGCGGCCATGCGTTCCTTGGTCGTCGTCAGTCTGCTCGCCGCGTGCAGCTCTCCTGCGGAGCTGACTCCTGATGCCCCGATCGGCATCGATGCAGCTGCGGACGCTGCGCTCGACGGACCCGCCGGCGTGCCACTCGCGGGGTTCGGCGACCTCGCCGGTATGTGCGGCGTGCTCGATGATCCCGAGCTGACCGGACCGAGCCCGCTGGCCGTTCACGCAACGCTGACGTTTGCGCGGCGCTACAACGATCCCGCGGACCGGCCGCTGCTCACGGTCGGCGGGGCGCGAATGATGGCCACCCCGAACGCAGGTGGCAGCTCCGGGATGTCCGAGGCGTTCGCCTTCGAGCAGCTCGCCCGCTGCGAGCTCGCGCCGCTGCTCAAGACCGAGACAGAGATCACGTACGACACGACCGGGAAGATCACCGATCTGATGGTCAGCATCGACGGCCACAAGATCGGCGTCAGCGTGACCCGCGCGGTTGCGTATCCGTTCGGCCAGCCATACACGCCGGCGGCGGCGATGACGTTGCTCATGCGCAAGCTCGAGGACATCAAGCTGTCGACGGCGAACGTGTCGGCCGCGGACCGCTGGACAAAGCAGATCCTCGCGTACATGTCGTGGGACGATCAGTCGACGGCCTCGCTCGATCAGGCGTGGGCCAGCATCGACCCCACGGTCAAGGGCGACACGATCCTGATCATCACCACGACGCACGGCGACGACCAGTTCCTGTACTCGAACAACTAGCGCGCAGCCCTACTCGAGTGCCTTGATCGCACGCTCGAGGTCGGGGCGCGGACCGATCTGCTCGCTCGTATCGCCGAGCTGCGGCGTGCCGGTGGTGCGGAGTAGGTCACGAATCTGGGTCGGTGCCAGCAGCCTTCCCCGGCTCTTCGCGACGCCCTGCACGATCACCGCGGCACCGGCAACGATCGGCGACGCGCTCGAGGTTCCGGAGAACTCGCCGGTGTAGTGGCGGTCGGCGCCCGAGCACGCCTGGAGATCCCCGTAGTCGAGTGTCGCGACCTTGCGGCCCCAGCCCTGAACATCGACGCGGCCACCGTAGTTCGAGAAGTCGAGCCGCTCGCGATCTGCGTAGCCACCGCGCGGCGGTCCACCAGCACCGACCATGATCGCGCCCGAGTCGCGCTTCGCGCGGTCGAACTTGCGCTTGTAGGTCGCGTGGTCGAGGTTCTCGCCACCGTTCCCTGCGGCCTCGACCACCACGACGCCGCGCTTTGTCGCTGCCTTGATCGCATCGAACACGTCGTCCCAGTACTCGACCGGCACGTAGCGACCACGTGGTCCGCCACCCTGGAGCTCGATCAGCAGCACGTCGCCGG
>JAYUYE010000151.1:0-5328 GCA_043752985.1 Myxococcales bacterium | reverse complement strand
GAGCTCGCCGTCGAGCAACGCGGCATCGCCGACGAGCACGACATCGAGAGACGCGTCAGCGCGGACGGCGCGCAAGGCACCCGCCACTTCAGGGTTGGGAGCTCGGTCGCTCCCCATCGCATCGACGACGACCTTCACGGTCGCGCCGGCGGGGACTTACTCTTCCGCGGCAGGCTTCGCGATGATCTGCTCACCGCGATACTGGCCGCAACTCATGCAGACGCGATGCGTGATGCGAGGAGCTCCGCAGTTGGTGCAGGCCTGAACCATCATGTGGTTCTCGCCCGACCGCCGGCTCCATTCGGAGCGCTGCTGAGCAGTACGAGCGGGACCGCGACGTCGTTTCTGAAGTGCCATGACAAATCTCCGGGGTGCCTATGTGCCAGCTGGCGCAGGTAATTTCAAGGCCTGGCTCACGCCGACGGCAATTTGAGGTTCTTGAGAGCCGCGAAGCGGGGATCCACCGGCGCCTGACACCTGCAGGTACCTGAATTCAGGTCGGTCCCGCACTGCGGGCACAGACCCTTGCAGTCCTCCTTGCAGAGCGGCGCGTACGGCACGGCAAGTACGAATTGCTCGCGGAACAGGGGTTCGAGGTCGACGAAGTCATCCTCGTAGGGGAACAGATCGAGGTCTTCGGTCGGAACTTCCGCGCCTTCCTCGGCCTCGACCTCGTCCGCGGGCATCTCCGACTTCGGCATGAACGTGACCATGAGCCGCTCGTCGATCACGAGCTTCACCGGCTCGACGCAGCGGCTGCACGCGACGTTGAGGTCGCCCTTGAACGTGCCGGTTGCGAAGATGTGATTGCCCTCGGCGTAGAGGTCGAGCTCGGCGCGGCCACTCCCAGCGTCCGGATCCGGATCAGGTGCACCGAGCGCATCGCGCATCGGCAAGCCCTTGAGCCACTCGCTCACGAGCAGCGGCGAGATGGTGAACGCGCGGTGAACCGGATCGTCACTGATCTCCCGGAGCGGAACGGCATAGGGGGGTGGCTTGACCATGGCGGAAACGCGGCAGTATAGGAATGCGATCCCGAGTGTCAAGACGGGGCGTTTCCGGCACGATGCCCGGGTGAAGCGGTTCGCTGTGCTTGTGATGGTGATCGGCGCGTGTGGGGACGATCCACCGCCCACGATCGAGTTTCCCGCGATGGGCAACCTCGCCGGTGATGCTGGCAAGGGGTCGTTCCGGTTCGGCGTGGCGACCGCGGCCACGCAGATCGAGGACATGAATCCGCAGACGGACTGGTATCTGTGGACCCAGCCGACCGCGCAGGGTGGCCTCGGCAAGGGCACGTTTGTCGGCGAGGCAACGCGCGGCTACTCCAAGGTGATCGAGGACCTCGCGCTCGTGAAGGGTCTCGGCGTCGATAGCTACCGGTTCTCGATCGAGTGGGCGCGCATCGAACCGGTCAAGGATCAGATCGACGAGGCAGCGATCGCGCACTACCGCATGCAGCTCGAGGCGATGAAGGCGATGGGGATCCATCCCGTCGTCACGCTGCATCACTTCTCGAATCCGGTGTGGGTCGTCGACCCGCGTGACCCGACATGCATGAGCGGACCGAGCGCAACGAACCTGTGCGGGTTCGGATCGGCGGGCGGCGCCATGGTGGTCGCGGAGATGGCGCAGCACGCGGGCCTGATGGCGCAGCGGTTCGGCGACCTCGTCGACGAGTGGGGCACGCTCAACGAGCCTTTGATCTACATGCTCGCCGGTTACGGCATCGGATATTTCCCGCCGGGCCGCAACGAGATCCTCAACCTCCCCGCGTTCGTGAAGTCGATCCGCGACTACGTCGCGGCCCACGCGGCCATGTACAAGGCGATCAAGGCGGCCGACACCCGCGACGCCGACGGTGATGGCGTGGCCGCGAGCGTCGGGCTGTCGATGTCCGTCGCGTACTGGCAGGCCGCGCGCGGCAACAAACCGTCGACGAACCCCGACGATCTCGCCGCTGTCGACCGCGTGAATTACCTGATGCACTACGTGTTCGTCGACTCGGTGCTCAACGGCACATTCGACGGTGACGTTGACGGTACGGCGGACGAATCACACCCCGAGTGGGCGAACACGCTCGACTGGCTCGGGCTGCAGTACTACTTCCGCGCCGGGGTGTCGGCGGATCGCCCGATCCTCGCGGCACCGGTCGCGTTGACGCCGTGCATCGGCGGGTTCGACATCGGTGCATGTTTGCCAGCCAAGGATCCGACCTACTGCGTGCCGCGCATGGGCTACGAGGGCTGGGCGAACGGCATCGGTGATGTGATCCGTGCGCACGCGAAGCGCTACCCGGGCCTGCCGCTCGCGGTCACCGAATCGGGCATCGCGGCCGAAATCGGAGCGCGGCGCGCCGAGACCGTGGTGCGCGTGCTCGAGGCGATCGCCGCGGTGCGCGACGAGGGCGTCGATCTGCGCGGCTACTATCACTGGAGCCTGACCGACAACTTCGAGTGGGCGGAGGGCTACGTGCCGCGCTTCGGGCTGTACACCGTCGACTACGGCTCGTATGCGCGGACCGCCAGCGGCGCCGAGGTGCTGGGCGAGATCGCGACCTCGCGCCAGCTGACGACCGCGCAGCGTGAGGCCTACGGCGGCGACGGACCGATGACGCCGGATCCGCTGTTCACCGACGAGTTCTGTACGAAGCCGACCGCAGACTAGCGAAGCATCGCGGCAGCGAGGTCTCGCACGAGGGAGGCCACCCGCTCCGGGGCATTGGCGGCATCGCCGGCGGCCACTCGATCGACGAGCGCAGTACCGACGACGACACCGTCGGTGACGGCGGCGAACCGACGCGCATCGTCCGGGGTGCGGATCCCGAAGCCGACCGCGACCGGCGACCCCGAAGCCGTCTTGATCTGGGCGAGCCGCGCGGGATCGACGGCCGCGGCAGAGCGCGAGCCGGTGACGCCGGTCAGCGAGATGTAATAGACGAACGGCGCGTTGATCTCGGCGAGCCGCGCGATCCGATCGGGCGTCGAGGTCGGCGCGACGAGTGGGATCACCGAGACGCCGTAGGTCGCGAGCGGCCTGGCAAGCTCGGCGAGCTCGTCGATCGGGAGGTCGACAGTGAGCACCGCGTCAATGCCGGCGTGGGCAGCGCGCTCGGCGAACGTTGCTGGGCCCATCACGAAGATCGGGTTGTAGTAGCCGAACAATACAACTGGCGTGGCGACACCGCGCCGGCGCAGCTCGGCGACCGCAGCGATCGCGCCCGGCAGGCTCGCACCGGCGATGAGGGCACGCTCCATCGCGCGCTGGATCGATGGGCCATCCGCGGATGGATCCGAGAATGGAACGCCGAGCTCGATCACGTCGGCGCCGGCCTTCGCGACTGCCTCGACCACGTCGATCGACGTGGCCGGATCGGGATCGCCGAACGTCAAGTACGCGACGAGCGCGGCGCGGTTCTGCTTCGCTGCGTTGTCGAACGCGGCGCGGAGGTGCGCGGTCACTTGCCGCCGCTCCGGCGCTGCGCGACGGTGACCATGTCCTTGTCGCCGCGGCCAGACAGACCCACGATGATCACGCCGGTCTTGCCGACGATCGATGCGACCTCGTCGAGGGCCGCGACCGCGTGGGCCGTCTCGAGTGCACACAAAATGCCCTCGGTGCGGGCGAGGAGCTCGAGCGCGGTGAGCGCCTGATCGTCGGTACGCGAGACGTAGATCGCGCGACCGGAGTCCTTCCACGCCGAATGCTCGGGTCCGACGCCGGGATAATCGAGGCCGGCGCTGATCGAGTGCGCGTGGGCGATCTGGCCGAGGCGTGCATCGTCCTCGTGGGTGAGCACGTAGCTCTTGCTGCCGTGGAGTACCCCTACCCGGCCCGAGCCGAGGGTCGCCGCATGGCGGCCGGTCGAGACGCCGTCTCCAGCGGCCTCGACGCCAAACATCTTCACGCTCGCCTCGTCGACGAACGGTGCGAACAGGCCGGCTGCATTCGAGCCACCGCCGACGCACGCGACGAGCGCATCGGGCAGCCGTCCGGCTTGGTCGAGGATCTGGCGGCGCGCCTCGCGGCCGATCACGGACTGGAGGTCGCGGACCATCCACGGATACGGGTGCGGGCCGGCGACCGAGCCGATCAGATAGAAGGTGTCGCCGACGTTGCTGACCCAGTCGCGCAGCGCTTCGTTCATCGCGTCCTTGAGCGTGCGCGTGCCGCTCTCGACGGGATGGACGATCGCGCCAAGCAGCTTCATGCGCTCGACGTTGAGCGACTGGCGGACCACGTCCTCCGCCCCCATGAAGATCTCGCACGGCAGACCGAACAGCGCGGCCACCGTCGCGGTCGCGACCCCGTGCTGCCCGGCGCCGGTCTCGGCGATCAGGCGGCGCTTGCCCATCCGGCGCGCGAGCACCGCCTGCCCGATGCAGTTGTTGATCTTGTGCGCGCCCGTGTGATTGAGGTCCTCGCGCTTGAGGTAGACGGCGGCGCCGACCTCGGCCGAAAGGCGGCGCGCGTGATAGAGGAGCGAGGGTCGGCCGACGTAGTTCGTGAGCAGCGAGTCGACCTCCGCCCAGTAGCTCGCATCATCGCGGGCGACGCGCCACGCGACCTCGAGCTGCGCGATCGCCGGCATCAACGTCTCGGCGACGTACTGGCCGCCGAACTCGCCGAACCGGCCGCGCGTCGGCTCGCTGAGCTTTGCGATCTCGTCGGCAGTGGACATTGATAGTTCGGTTACCATGGTCCGGGCGCGGCGTGAACGCCAGTAGTCGCCTCACAGGTGGTTGCGGTCTCGACCGGCGCCTCCACGACCGCTGGCAGGCCGAGCGGCACCCTGGCAGATCATGACTCAGCGGGCGCGGCCGCGAACGGCGGCGACGAACGCCGTGACCTTGGCGGCATCCTTCACGCCAGGTCCGACCTCGACGCCGCTCGCGACATCGACCGCCCACGGCTCGACCGCATCGATCGCGGCCGCGACGTTGTTCGGATCCAGGCCACCCGCGAGCGCGATCCTCAGCGCTCCGTAGCGGCGGCGTGCGGAGATCGCATGCGTCCAGTCGAACGTCTTGCCGGAGCCGCCCTTGCCGGTCGATGGCGTGTCGAGGAGCAGGACCTCTGCGGACCACGCGTCGAGGTGCTCGAGGTCCTTGGCGCCGCCGACCGCGATCGACTTCCAGATCGGGCGCTTCGTCGCGGCGGCGATCGCGGCGATGTCGTCGGGGTGCTCGTCGCCGTGGAGCTGGATGATGTCGAGGTCGACCTGCGAGACGACCTCGATGACCTCGTCGAGGTCCGCGTCGACGAACACGCCGACGACATCGCCGCGATCGCCGCCGCGACGAAGCGCCCGATCTGGAAGTCGATCGC
>JAYUYE010000150.1:0-12326 GCA_043752985.1 Myxococcales bacterium | reverse complement strand
CGACCGGGCAGAGCGCTGGATGAGGGATGTTCACGTCGTATCGCGACGACCCGACCGCAGCCTGCACCGGACCACCTACGGGGCGATCGCAGCGCGTGCGCGACGGCTGGCCCGCGCCCTGGTCGGAGCCGGCATCCGCCCGGGCGACCGGGTCGCGACCCTGATGTGGAACCATGCCGAGCACCTCGAGGCCTACTTCGGCATTCCGCTCGCCGGTGGGGTCACCCACACGCTGAACCTGCGACTCCACCCCGACGAGATCGCCTATATCGCGACCGATGCAGGCGACCGCATCGTGCTCGTCGATGACGTGCTGCTGCCGCTACTCGACAAGGTCATCGCGGCAGGCGCGAAGTTCGAGCGCGTGATCGTGGTGGGCGTCGCGGGCGCCCACGACGCGTACGAGAGGTTTCTCGAGACCTCGGGTGATGCCGCCCTGCCCATCCTCTCGGAGTCCGACCCACTCGGGCTCTGCTACACCAGCGGCACCACCGGGAAGCCGAAGGGCGTCGTCTACAGCCATCGCTCGACGATCTTGCACACGCTGGTCGTCGCGCTCCCCGACAGCCTCGACCTCTCGCGCACCGATACGCTGATGCCCGTGGTGCCGATGTTCCACGTCAACGCGTGGGGCCTGCCGTTCGTGTGCGCGATGGTCGGCGCGAAGCTCGTGTTCCCCGGTCCGTACCTCGATCCGCCGAGCTTGCTCGAGCTGCTCGAGACCGAGCGCGTCAGCGTCGCGGCCGGCGTGCCGACGATCTGGCTCGGCATCCGCGAGGCGCTCGACGCCAACCCCGAGAAATGGAAGCTCCAGCCCGGACTGCGGATGATCGTCGGAGGCTCTGCGGCGCCCGAGCAGATGATCCGTGACTTCGATCGTCTTGGAATGCAGCTGATCCATGCGTGGGGAATGACCGAGACGTCGCCGGTCGGGCTCGTGTCGCGCGTGCCGCCTCACATCGATCCTGCGGACGATGCGACCTGCTACCGGCTGCGCGCGAAGCAAGGTCTGCCGCCGCCGCTCGTCGACGTCTGCGTCCGCAACGACGCCGGCGACGTCCCTGCGGATGACCGAACGAGTGGCGAGCTCATGGTCCGCGGCCCGTGGATCGCGAGCGCATACGTCGGCGGTCACACGCCGGACCGGTGGACACGTGATGGCTGGTTCCGGACCGGTGACGTCGCGCGCGTTGACGAGCACGGCTTCGTACAGCTCACGGATCGCGTCGCGGATCTGATCAAGAGCGGCGGTGAGTGGATCGCATCACAGGAGCTCGAGAACGCGCTGATGGGCCACCCGGCCGTCCGCGAGGCGGCTGTGATCGGCGTTCCACATCCAAAGTGGAGCGAGCGTCCGCTCGCAGCGGTCGTGCTCAAGCCTGGCGCCGCTGTCACCGCTGACGAGCTGCGCGCGCACATCGCCGCCAAGTTCCCCAAGTTCTGGTTGCCCGACGCGATCGTGTTCATCGATGCGATCCCGCGCACGAGTGCTGGCAAGTTCAAGAAGACCGAGCTCCGCGAGACCTACAGAGCCCACTTCGCCTCTGCAGAATGAAGAAACCTTTCCGCGGTACCGTCCCACTACATATGAAAGGGGTATCCATGACTCGACTCATTTATGTAGTGCTCGGCTCGCTCGCTCTCGTCGGTTGCGGCGATGACCCGGTCTCGTACTCCGAGCCCGTCGGCATCACGCTCAAGGCAAAGTCGTCCGACACCGTGAACAACGTGGTGACCGACGACAAGGGCATCAACACGGAGTCCGGAAATCCGTACGGTGCGTTCGTCAGCAATGCGCGACGCGAGATCGGTCGCGATCCAGGCGCGATCGATGTCGAGAAGGTGACGGTCTTCCTCGGAGCGGGCTCGACCGGCGTCAGCCGCCTTGGCGAGGTGTTCACCGGCAACGTCGAGGTGCTGTTCGAGATGAACGACACGAACAACAGCTACCCGGTCGCGGCCGGCACGATCGACGCGGCTGCCAGCGGCGGGCCGCTCGAGCTCGGCACGTCGTTCGACTCGGACGGGGTCCCCGACCTCGACTACGGGAAGCTGCTCGGCGGTAGCTTCAAGGTGGTCATGCGCGGCCCCGCGGCGACGGGCTTCACGAGCAAGGGCGCCGACGCCGACATCCAGGTCACGCTGACCTTCGCCGCGTTCGAGTAGCGCTCGCGTTCGACGGCACGGGAAGGACGTCGGAGCGGGCCGGATCAGGCGTTGCGAGCTGTGAAGCTCTCGATCGCTTGTCCGCTCAGAAGAAACCTTGTACCCAAGAGGGACGTGCTGCGGTCCCTGCGCTCATACGTGAAGGAGGCGGTGTTCGACCGCGTTCCCGGCCTGTTGCGCAAGGGACCGACCGGCGTCCGCCGGATCGCCTTGACCTTCGACGACGGGCCTGACGAGCTGACTCCGAGCTACCTCGACGTGCTCGATGAGCTCGGTGTCCCCGCGACGTTCTTCTTGCTCGGCGAGAACGCGGAGCGTCATCCACTCATGGTTCGCGACTACATCCGGCGCGGGCACCAGCTTGCGAGCCACGGCTTCGATCACCGGCGGTTCACCGAGCTATCGCGCAGCCAGCTGCTCGACCAGTGCGCGCGCACCGAGGTGGCGATCGGTGGGCAGATCAGCGGCCGACCGTGGGTTCGTCCGCCGCACGGGTCGGTTGATGCGACGTCGATCCTGTCGCTGCTCGCGGCGCGCTACACGGTCGCGCTGTGGTCGGTCGATTCCCGTGACTACCTCGATCGCGACGTCATCTCGCTCGCGGCGACCTGCGCACCTGCGAACATCGGTAGCGGCGACGTCCTGCTGTTTCACGAGGGTCAGCACTGGACGCTCAATGCTCTGCCGCGCATCGTCCGCGCGCTGCACGGCGCCGGCTACGAGCTCGTGACGATGCACGACCTGTTTGCTGCGTGATGGCGTTCGCGCGTGATGCGGTGGCTGATCCCTCGTGCTGAGCCCGTGCCTTCGAGAGTCGAACTTACGCGCTACGCAGGGATGCCCATCTTCTTCGCAGTCTCGACCGAGAGCTTGCGCGCCTCGGCAGAGAGCTGCTGGCCGTACGCGATGGCGTCCTTCGCGAGCTGCGACCACTGAGTCACGGCGGTCTGCGCGTGGCCGGCGACCTGCGCCTCGACCGACGCGTACTGATCACCGAACGACTGCCAGCGGGTAAGCGAGTCGTTCATCATCTTGGTGAAGGCAGCCTGGCCCTGCGCCCACATCGCCATCGGGTCGAAGTTGGGGAGAGTCGGGAACGAGCTTGTGTTCGGGGTCGAGGAGCTCGGAGCGGTCTTGGGGGTCTCGGTGTTCGCCATGTTGAATAGTTCCTTTCGATCGTCACCCTAAGGACCGCTGCGGTCCCTGTCAATCTCGCTTTGTTGCGTTGCAGCAATTTTGCTTCACGACAACTCTTCTAAACTGCTGTTTTTACGCGTTAGTTGTTGGCTTGCACAATTTATATATTGCATCGCAGTATGCGCTTGCGATATCGGACAAGGCATGACGAAGCTCCCCGCCGAGCCAATGGTCGACCGCGAGGTGAACCGTATGAACGCAGCGCCCACGCGTGCGTATCGCTATTACGTCCTCGGGATGCTCGTCGTGGTCTACACGATGAACTTTCTCGACCGGCAGATCCTCGCGATCCTCGCCGGCCCGATCAAGCAGGAGCTGCAGCTCACCGATAGCCAGCTCGGCCTGATGGGCGGACTCGCCTTCGCGATGCTGTACTCGACGCTCGGCATCCCGATCGCGTGGCTCGCAGATCGCTCGAGCCGCCGCCGGATCATGGCCTACGCACTCGGCATCTGGAGCGGGTTCACCGCGCTGTGCGGCCTGGCCACCAGCTTCCCGCAGCTGTTCCTTGCGCGGATCGGCGTTGGCATTGGCGAGGCCGGCGGCGTCGCACCGGCGTACTCGATGGTCTCCGACTACTTTCCGAAGCATCAGCGCGCCCGCGCCCTCTCGGTGTACTCGCTCGGCATCCCGATCGGCAGTGCCTGCGGGATCCTGTTCGGCGGCCTGATCGCGAAGTGGATCGACTGGCGCGCGGCGTTCATCATCGTCGGCTGCGCCGGTCTCGTGCTCGCGCCGATCTTCCGCTACACGGTCCGCGACCCGCATCGCGGTGGCGTCGACGCTGCCGGCGTGCCGGCGGCCAAGGTCGCGCCACCCGCCTTCAAGGACGTGTTCCGCATCATCTCGCGCAAGCCGACGTTCTGGCTGATGGCCTTCGGCGCCGCTGCCTCGTCGGTGTGCGGCTACGGCATCGCGTTCTGGCTGCCGTCGTTCATCCAGCGCAGCATGAAGTTCACGCTCGTCGAGACCGCGCTCTACTACGGCGCGATCACCTTCGTCGGCGGCTGCCTCGGCATCCTCGGCGGCGGCGTGCTCGCCGACAAGGCCGGGACCAAGAGTCGCTCCGCCTATCCGCTGATCCCCGCCATCGCCTTCATGGTCGCGATGCCGTGCTTCCTGTTTGCGGTCAACACCTCGTCCGCCGCCCTCGCCTTCCCGCTGTTCCTGATCCCGACCGCGCTCAACCTCATGTGGCTCGGCCCGGTGCTCACGTCAATCCAGCACCTCGTCCCCGCGCACATGCGCACGACCGCGTCGGCGATGTTCCTCCTGATCAACAACCTCCTCGGGATCGCCGTCGGCTACTACTACTTCGGCGCGGTCTCGGATGCGCTGCGGCCGACCTACGGCGACGAGTCGCTGCGCTACGCGATCTACACGGGCCTCGGCTTCTACGTCGTGTCCTCGACGCTGTTCGTGCTCGCCTCGCGCAAGATCAAGAAGGACTGGGTCGACTGAGCGACCTGGCGACGCGCCTCGACTCACCGTACGAGTTGCCTACGTTGAAGCGTCCCTGACTCAGGACTTCTTCTTCTTCTTCTTCTCGCTGGGCTTGCCGGCGAGGCCCTCGCGGATTGCCTGCTTGAGCTCGTCGAGCTCGCGGCGCATCTCGGCGACATCGCTGTTTCGATCGGGTGGACCATGGCCGTTGCCGTCGGCGGCCTCGGACTCCGTCGGCGGTGGCGCGGGCGTGAAGCTCTGGTTCGGCGGGTAGCCGTAGCCAGGGGGTGGCTGCTGCGGGTTGAACTGACCGAACGGGCCGCCCATCCACATCCGTGCGAGCGCATCCGTGGCGGCGGCGGGGATCTGCGTCAGCGGGTTGTAGGACTGCAGGGTCTGGACGCCGCGCTTGGCCTGCAGGTAGAGGTCGAGCGCGCTGGTGACGTAGCGGCTGAAGAACTCCGCGAGTGAGTCGTCGGAGAGCCGGATCATCTGGAGCAGGAGCTGGACGGGCAGGAACTTCGCCGCGTGCCCCGTCTCGAGGACGATCTGGGTCAGCGTCGCCTGGGTCAGATCCTCGTTGGTCTGGGCATCGAGGACGCGAACGTCGAGACCCGTGCGGACCTTGGTCGCGAGCTCGTCGAGCGTGACGTAGCGCGAGTCGCCCGTATCGTAGAGCCGGCGGTTGCCGTACTTCTTGATCACGACGGGGGGCACGCGGGGACCCTACCGGCGCCGATGCTGCACTGCAAGCGGCATTTTTGCTGCGCCGCAAAACAGTGGTTGACATGCCGAGGTCACGGTCGTAGCGTGCCGCCATGTCGAGCCCCATCCGCCGGTCTTTCATGTTGCTGTGCAGCATGATCATGGCGGCCTGTGGTGATCCCGGAAGCGGAACGTCCTGCACGAACGACGGGGAATGCCCGTCCGGCTTCTGCCGCGCCGACGGCACGTGCGCACCGGCGGACGTCGATGCGCCGCTTGGACCGGATGCGCCGAGCGATGCGCCGAGCGGCGTCTGCTCGCCCGATCACGACGGCACGATCTCGATCGCGGAGCTGCCGCTGACCGCGGGTAAGATGGCGACGTTTCGCGTCGCGCTCGACGCCACGTTCGACACGCGGGGCGCGGCCGGCACGGCGGGTATGCGGCGGTGGGACCTGACCGCCCAGCTCGCAATGGACTCCGACCGTCCGCTCGCCCTGCTCTCTCCAACCGGCACGTGGTGGGCGTCGAAGTTCCCGACCGCGAGCTACGCGGCCGTGCTGTCGGCAGAGTCGGATCTGCTCGGCGTGTTCAAGGTCGACGCCACCCAGCTCGTGCTGCTCGGCGTGGTGTCGCCAGATGCGGGCTCGTTGCGCACCGAGCTCGCGTACGACCCGCCGGTGAAGATTCTGGCGCTGCCGATCGCCGCTGCGGCGTCCTGGGTGACCACGAGCGCGGTCTCCGGCATCGCGCAAGGCGCGTTCGCCTCGTTCTCGGAGCGCTACGCCTCGCTCGTCGATCAGGTCGGCACGATGAAGACGCCGTACGGAGAGTTCCCGGTCGTCCGCGTCGCCACCGACCTGACGCGCAGCTCGTTTGGCACGACGATCCTCACCAAGCGCAGCTTCGCGTGGATCGCGGAGTGTTTCGGCTCGATCGCGACCGTGCAGTCGCAAGACAACGAAACGTCCGCGGAGTTCACCGACCCTGCGGAGGTGCGGAGACTCGCACCGTGATCGTGCGATCCGCTCTCGTCGCAGGCACGCTGCTGCTCGCCGCCTGTCCCCGGTTTCACGGCGGCAAGCTGCCCGATGCACCGGCCGACGCGACGTTCGTCGAGGTCGACGGCGTCCACATCCGCTATCGCGAGGCCGGCAGTGGTCCCGCCGTCGTGATGATCCACGGCTTCGGCGCATCGAGCGAGAGCTGGACCACCGTGATGCCGCACGTCGCGAAGGGCCATCGCGTGATCGCGGTCGACCTCAAGGGCTTCGGCTGGTCGAGCCGGCCCGCGGGCGACTACAGCCCCGCCGCGCAGGCGCTGCTGGTCTGGCATCTCCTCGACAAGCTCGGCGTCGCGGACGTCGCGATCGTCGGTCACTCGTGGGGTTCGTCGGTCGCACTGACGATGGCGGTCACGCAGCCCGAGCGGATCCGCCGGGTCGCGCTCTACGACGCGTACGTCTACGACGAGCAAGTTCCAAGCTTCTTCCGCTGGGCCGAGAAAGCCGGGCTGGGTGAGGTTCTGTTCGGGCTCTACTACAAGGAGCGGTTCGAGGACCGCGCACCGCTCGCGTACAAGGACGAGCGCTGGGTCACCCAGGCCCGTCTCGATCAACTCGAGGTCGAGCTCGATCGTCCCGGCACCGTCGCCGCCGCACTCGCGACCTCGCGCAAGCATCAGTTCGGCCCGCTCCACGTCGCGCTGAAGAAGTTCACGCGCCCCGTCCTCCTGCTCTGGGGTGAGGACGACGAGGTCACGCCGCTACGGTTCGGGCAGCGCCTCGCGGCAGAGCTGCAGAACGCCCAGCTCGAGGTCTATCCGCGCTGCGGCCACATCCCGATGGTCGAGGCATACGCACCGTCGACGCGCGACCTCGTCGCGTTCCTCGCCGCCGATGCGGCCACCGCTCCCTCTCCTGCAAAGACACCCACCGATGATCCCAGACCTGATGCCAGACCTGATGACCGACGCGATGACGGACCTCGTGACCCGAGCAGTGGCGGAAACACCGACGGAGACGGTCGCCAAGGCGGTGGCCAAGGAGGCGGTGGCGGCGGCGGTGGCGGCGCTGGCGCAGGCGGTGGTGCTGGCGCTGACCGCGGCGAGCGACCGAGCGATCTCAGCAGCAGCGGACCGAGTCTAGTTCCCCCCGCGCGCTCCTCCGACCTCGCATTGCCCATGGGCGCAGACCTCGCGGCCCTCGGTGCCGAGCTCACTCCGCGCCGCTACGCGGCACCGCGCGAGGGTGTCCAGGTCGTCATGCACGGCGGATTTCGGATCCGCGAGCAGGGCCTGTTCAACCTCGATCTCGATCGCGGCCTCGATGCGAGCGGCCAGCCCCTCTATCCCGTTCCGCTCAGCGGCGGACAAAAGCTCGAGGCGTCCGACCTCCGCGCACGCACCGACATCGCGGTCTATGCGCCCGGTGTTGGCGTCGCCGTCAAGGCGCGCATCGATTGGCTCGACAACGTTCCGCTCGGCGGCGATCCAGATCTGTCGAATGGATCTCCCGCCACCACCGGCGGGCAGCGCCCCACCACCGTAGTCGTCAAGCGCGCCTGGGGTGAAGCGTTGACGCCGTTCGGCATTCTCGCCGCCGGCCGGATGGGTGCGCACTTCGGACTCGGTATCACCGCAAACGGCGGCGACTGCGATGATTGCGACAAGGGCGATGCGGCCGATCGCGTCGCGTTCGTGTCGCCGCTGTTCGGTCACCTGCTCGCGGTCGCCTGGGAAGTCGCGGCGCGCGGTCCATTCACCCGCCCGCACGACGGCGGTCACCCGGTCACGCTCGACGCCACCGACAGCGCGTCGGGGTTCACGATCGCCGCGCTCAAGATCCATTCCCCTGCCGCCCTGATTCGCCGCGCCGCAGCAGGCCGCACCAGCGTCGAGTACGGCGCGTACCTGTCGCTGCGCGCGCAGGACAATGACGTCCCGGCGAGCTACTTGCCGACCGCGACGCCAGCCACCGTGTTCACGTCCGATGATCTCGTCGCGCGCGGATTCTCCGCCACGGCGACGGGCGGTTGGCTGCGGATCACCCGCGCCGGCCTGCGAATCGAGGGCGAGCTCGCATATGCACGCGCTCGGATCGATCAACCCTCGTTGATCCCCGGCACCGAGATCACGCTGCCCGTGACCTCGAGCCAGCTTGGCGTCGCACTGCAATCAGATTTCTCCCTCGGCCCCGCCGGTATCGGCGTCGACGGCGGCTATGCGAGCGGCGACGATGCACCGGGCTTCGGCGCGTTCCCGAAATCCGGCGACCCCGCACCAGTGCCGGGCTCGTTCGATGGCGCGCAGGCGAACCTGCCGAGCGACCGCACCGTCGACAACTTCCGGTTTCACCCCGACTACCGCGTCGACCAGATCCTGTTCCGCGAGATCATCGGCACGATCACCGACGCGATCTACCTCCGCCCGCACGCGCGCGTCACGCTGATGACAGTCGGCACCGGCCGCCTCGAGGCGAGCGCCGCGCTGATCGCATCGTGGGCCGTCGAAGCCACGTCGACGCCGAGCGGCGAGAAGTCGCTCGGCATCGAGCTCGATCCCGAGCTGCGGTACGTGAGCCGCGACGGCTTCGCAGGCGCCCTCGCCTACGGCGTATTTCTCCCCGGTCCCGCGTTCGATGGATCGACCCTTTCGGCCAAGCCCGCGCACGCTGTCCGTGCCCGGCTGTGGTTCGTGTTCTGATGAAGCTCCTCCTCCTCCTCGGTCTCACCGCGTGTGGCGTCAATCAAACGCCGCAGCCCGAGCCAGCTCCCGAGCTGCCGTCGTGCGTGCCGAACCGCGACGGCCAGATCACTGTCGACGAGCTGCCGATCGCATACGGCGCGACGGTCACGTACTACGCCTCGCCACCCGGGATGACGCGCCCGGTGACGCTCGGCGCAACGAACCGCGTCTGGGACCTGTCCGCGGAGAACCGCGACGACCTCGTGATCGAGCTCGGACCGACCCCGCTCAAGGGCCAGTGGTATGCGGCGTCGTTCCCTACCGGCGAGCTCGTCGTCGATGGCGGCTCGGGGCTCGACGGCATCTATCACCAGGACGACCAGGCGCTCTGGCTCGACGGCAACGCGTCGCGCGACCCCGCGCCCGCGAGCCGAACGCTGATCCGCTACACTCAGCCGATCGCCGTGCTGCGGTTCCCGATCGCGGACGGCGATGCGTACACGACGATCGCGCAGATTCCCGACGGCATCGTCTCGGGTCTGCCGTTCATCGGCACCGACGAGGTCGCGATCACCGTGATCGGCGATGGCCGCGTCGACGTCCCCTACGTCCGGTTCTCGCCGGCCTTGCAGGTGCGCACGCTGGTCACCCGCAAGCCGTCGACGGGCACGCCGGTCATCTCGCGGCGCACCGTCATCTTCCTGTTCGAGTGCTTCGGTGAGGTCGCCCGCGCGGAGAGCCGCCAGGACGAGCCGAGCCCAGAGTTCACGACCGCTGCGTACTTGAGGCGTTTCGCGCTAGGAGTCACACCATGATCTGGAACATGTGGAAGCAGGGTTTCAACGCGTGGGAGCAAGCGACCTCTCAGTACATGGAGAAGGTGCTGCAGAACCCCGCGGTACTCGGACCGGCGGGCGCGATGCTCACCGCTGCGATGAAGACCAAGGCCGCTGCCGACAAGGCGATGAGCAGCTTGTGGTCAACGATCGGTCTCCCGACGCGGCGCGATCAGGAGCGCTCGCTCCACAAGCTCAACCAGCTCGAGAGTCGGCTCTACGACCTCGAGGAGAAGATCCGGAGCTAGTCATGGACGTCTCTGCGCTGCTCGAGATCCAGGCCGCTCCGCGCGCCGTGTTTTCACGGCTCGCGACGCATCGCCATCGCGTTCGCTTCCAGATCCGTGCCGGTAACGCGTGGCAGCCCGTGACGTGGGGCCAGTTCGCCGTGCAGATCCGCGGCGTAGCCCGCTGGTTGATCGAGAACGAGCTCGAGCCCGGTGATCACGTCGCGATCTACGCGCACAACTCCGTCGCCTGGGCGAGCGCAGCACTCGGTGCCCAGACCGCAGGCGCGGTGTTCGTGCCGATCTATCCGGCGTCGACGCCGGAGCAAGTCGCGTACATTCTCGAGCACTGCGAGGCGAAGTTCGTGTTCGTCGCCGGCACCGAGCTGCTCGCACGAGTGGAGCGCGCTCGCGCGTTGATGGCGTCGCCGACGAAGGTCGTCTCGCTCGACGGTGCGGCGTGGGCCGCGGACGCTCCACGTGCGGCCGAGAACACGATTCGTGCCGCGGCCGCACGTGACGCAGCCGCACCGACCCTGGTCGACGCGCGACTCGGAGCACTCGATCTCGATGCGCCCGCGCAGATGCTGTACACGAGCGGCACCTCGGGCAATCCGAAGGGCGTCCCGCTCACCCACCGCAATGTCGGCTCGAACGGCGCCGACTGGTTGACGTGCAACGCGCCGCTGTTGACCGAGGGCGACCGCGATCTGTTGTGGCTGCCGATGAGCCACATCTTTGGCTTCGGCGAGCTGTGCTGCGGCAACCAGCTCGGCTGGGAGACCTACCTCGCATCGCCGCAGGACATGCTCGATCTCCTTCCCGAGGTCGCACCGCAGGTCCTGTTCAGCGTGCCCGCGTACTGGGAGAAGATCGCCCGCGCGATCCAGGCCGGTCCGAACACCAGCGCCGCGCGCGCCGAGGCCTTGCGTCGCGTCACCGGCGGACGCCTCCGGTTCTGCTTGTCGGGCGGCGCCGGACTCAAGGTCGAGATCAAGGAGCTCCTGCATGCGGCCGGCGTCCTCATCATCGAGGGCTACGGCCTGACCGAGACCTCGCCGACGCTGACGCTCAATCGCCCGGGCGACTTCCGGTTCGATACCGTCGGCAAGCCGCTGCCATCGCTCGAGCTCAAGCTCGACACCGACGGCGAGATCCTCGCGAAGGGTCCAAACGTATTCACCGGCTACTTCAAGGATCCGGACGCCACCGCGGCCGCGTTCGACGAGCACGGCTGGTTCCGCACCGGCGACGTGGGCCGGTGGACCGAGGACGGCTTCCTGCAGATCATCGATCGCAAGAAAGACATCCTCGTCACGAGCGGCGGCAAGAACATCCCGCCCGCGAACATCGAGGCGCGGTTCGTCGATGACCCCGTGATCGAGCGCGTCGTGGTCTACGGCGATGCCCGCCCGTATCTCGTCGCCGCCGTCTGGCTCCGTCCGGACGCGCCCGAGGAAGAGCGCGCGAAGATCGTCGCGGCGCGCGTGGAGGACATCAACCGCGAGCTGCCGCGCCACGAGAGCATCAAGCGCTACTTCATCTCGGAGGATCCATTGACCGTCGAGGGCGGCCTTCTCACGTCATCGCTCAAGCTCCGTCGCAAGGCCGTGTACGAGCGGCTGCGCGATCAGTTCGAGGCGCTGTACGCATGATGTCTCCCAAGGGCGATCTCAAATCCCGGGCCTTCCGGTCCGGGGGGCCCCTCGAATCTCTCGCCGCGCTGTGGCGGCGCGCACCGAAGGGCTTCACGCCGCTGACCGGCCAGACGCCGCACAGCGTGGTGTGGAGCGAGAACAAGTGGCGACTGCTGCGGTTCGCGCCGCAGACGAAGACGTTCGCGACGCCGATCCTCATGGTCCCGTCGCTGATCAATCGCTGGTATGTCCTCGATCTCGGCCCCGAGCGCTCGCTGATCGAGTGGCTCGTCGCGAAGGGCCACGAGGTCTACTGCATCGACTGGGGCACCCCAGGCCCCGAAGATCGCTACCTGACGTGGGACGACATCGGCGGCCGCTATCTCGGTCGCGCGGTGCGGCAAGCGTGCCGGACCTCCGAGGTCGACGA